>JANOGJ010000556.1:0-2354 GCA_031405995.1 Acidobacteriota bacterium | reverse complement strand
CACGTGGATCAGTCAGGCCGGACCTGGCTCGCCACCGCGCGAGCCGGGCTCGTACGAGTCGACGGCGGGGTGACCGAGCGACCCACTTTCGTCAGCTACACGACGGCTCAAGGGCTTTCGAGCAACCGTCTGGAGGTCATCACAGAAGACGCGCACGGGTATCTCTACGTGGGCGGCGGGAATGGACTCGACCGCTTCGATCCCGCCACGGGCCGCGTCAAACATTTCGGCGCCGCTGAGGGTTTGACGCCTGGCATTCTCAAGGCCGCGTTCCGTGATTCGCGCGGCGTCCTCTGGTTCGGGCTTTCCAGCGGCCTGGCACGGTTCACGCCGGCGGCCGAGAGGGTGCCAGCCCCGCCGCCGGTCTTGATCAGCGGGTTGCGCGTGACCGGTGTTCCACAACTTGTCTCGGCGCTCGGGGAACGAGCAATGTCCCTTCCCGCCTTGGCGCCAGACCAGAACCAACTGGAGATTGACTTTGTCGCCCTGGGCTTCGGGCCCGGTGAAGTGCTGCGTTACCAGTACCGACTCGACGGATCCGGCACTGATTGGAGCGCCCTCGGCGAGCACCGGACCGTCACCTACGCGAGCCTTGCCCCCGGGCGATACATGTTCCTCGTCCGAGCCGTCAACTCGGACGGCATCGCGAGCGCCGATCCTGCGACCCTGACCTTCACGATCCTGTCCCCGTTCTGGTTGCGCTGGTGGTTCCTGTCGCTGGCTGCGCTGGCTCTGAGCCTGACGGTCTACTCGCTGCACCGCTATCGCGTGGCCCGGGTGCTCGAGATGGCGAACCTGCGCACGCGTATCGCCACCGACTTGCACGACGATATTGGCGCCGACCTCACGCGCATCGCGCTGCTCAGTGAAGTGGCGAAACAGACACGCGACACCGGACCGCTCGTGTCCATCGCGCGTATCGCCCGCGAGTCGGTCAGCGCGATGAGTGACATCGTCTGGGCCATCAATCCCAAGCGTGAAAGCCTGGCCGACTTGATCCGGCGGATGCGGCAGCACGCCGAGGAAGTGTTCACACTCCGCGACATCGAGCTGGCTTTCCGCGCGCCCGACGCCGGCGCGGGCCTGAAACTCGGCGTGGACGTCCGCCGTGACCTGCTCCTGGTCTTCAAGGAGGCCGTCAACAACGCCGCCCGACATTCCCGGTGCACTCGTGTGGCGATCGACTTGCGCCGGGACGGGTCCAGGCTGGTGCTGGAGGTCGTGGACAACGGCGTTGGTTTCGACGCGTCAACGGAGAGCGGCGGTCAGGGCCTCGGGAGCATGCAGCGACGCGCCGCCCGGTTGAAGGGCGCCCTGGAGATCGCATCGGGCCAAGGCGCCGGCACCAAGGTGAAGCTGAGCATTCCTGTCTGAGACAGGCGGCACCTACCTGAACACGTAGGCTGCAATCGGCGATCTCACAACTAGGCTGGAGAGGCTCGTGGTGGCTGACACTGCCGTTCGCGTCGTGATTATCGAGGACCTCCGCGAAGTTCGGGAGGGCTTGGCCATGCTGATCAACGGCACGCCGTCGTTTCAGTGCGCGGGCAGCTACCGCACCATGGAAGAGGCGCTTCGCGGCCTCGAGGGCAACCGGCCTGACGTCATCCTGACGGACATCGGCCTGCCGGGCATGGACGGCATCGCCGGCACGCGTCTGCTGCGCGAGCGCTTCCCTGACGTGCCGGTGGTCGCGCTGACCGTCTACGACGACGACGACCGGGTGTTCAACGCGATCTGTGCGGGCGCGTCAGGCTATCTGCTCAAGAACACGGCTCCGGCGCGACTGCTGGAATCGCTGAGAGAAGTGGTCGACGGCGGCGCGCCGATGTCGCCGGAGGTCGCGCGGCGCGTCCTCACGCTGGTCCGCGAGTTTCGCCCGCCGGAGCGCGCTTCGTATCACCTGACGCCACAGGAAACGGCGCTGCTGAAGTTAATGGTCGAAGGGCATCACTACAAGACCGCCGCGCGCGAGATGGGCATCTCCACCAACACGGTCTCCTTCCACCTGAAACACATCTACGGAAAACTGCAGGTCCACTCCAAGACCGAGGCCGTTGCCAAGGCCCTTCGCGAACGTCTGATTTGAAGGGAACTACGCAGGCAAGTCCGGCTTTGCCACCCTACGCATCTAGGTAGTTACGCCGCCGCACGACGCGGTAGTACAAACCAGTCTATGCAGCAATTCTCCTTCGCCCCTTTTCGGTTCGCAATGACGATCAGTCTCCTGACGCTCGCCATGACGTCTGGTTGCGCCACGGCCCCTTCGCCACCTCCGAGCTCGCCACCCTCTGCGCCGACCGTGACGTCGATCTCTCCGGATATCGGGTCGACCGGCGGCGGGACGCAGGTGA
>JANOGJ010000543.1:0-9503 GCA_031405995.1 Acidobacteriota bacterium | reverse complement strand
AACGCACGGCCGCCGGCCCAACCAGACGCTCGCGACCATCACCTTCCAGAATTACTTCCGCAAATACAAGAAACTTTCCGGGATGACCGGCACGGCGGACACCGAGGCCGAGGAGTTCAACAAAATCTACAAGCTCGACGTCATCATCGCGCCGCCGAACCGCGCGCTGCTCCGCAAGGAAGAGCCGGACAGCGTCTACCGGACCGAGCGCGAGAAGTACGAGGCCATCCTGGCCGACATCGTCGCGCAGCAGACGTCAGGCCGGCCGACGCTGGTCGGCACGGTGTCGATCGAGAAGTCCGAAAAGCTCTCGGGCATGCTCAAGCGGCGCGGCACGAAGCACGTCGTGTTGAACGCGAAGTATCACGCGCAGGAAGCGGAGATCGTCGCGCAGGCGGGCCGCAAGGACGCCGTCACGATCGCGACCAACATGGCGGGCCGCGGCACCGACATCCTGCTCGGCGGCAACCCCGAGTTCATGACGCGCCAGCAGGTCCTCGCCGACCAGATCGCCGAGCGCCTGCCGAAGGGCCAGGAGAAGTTCGTCGACGACGACGAGTTCGTCTACTTCTTTCACCTCGAGGGCTTCTACCGCGCGCCGCGGAAGGACTACGAGCGCCTCTTCGCCGCGCTGAAGGACCAAACCGACCGCGAGCACGACGCGGTAGTCGCGCTGGGCGGCCTGCACATCATCGGCACCGAGCGCCACGAAGCCCGGCGCATCGACAACCAGCTGCGCGGCCGCGCCGGCCGGCAGGGCGATCCGGGCTCCTCGCACTTCTACCTGTCGCTCGAGGACGATCTGATGCGCATCTTCGGGTCGGGCCGCATCGCGGGCATGATGCAGTCGCTCGGCATGGAAGAAGGCGTGCCGATCGAGCACGGCATGGTGTCGCGCGCCATCGAACGCGCGCAGAAGCAGGTGGAGGCGCAGAACTTCGCCACCCGCAAGCACCTGCTCGAGTACGACGACGTGATGAACAAGCAGCGTGAGAACGTCTACACGCTGCGACGGGAAATACTCGAGGGCCAGATTCGGCTGGCCGAGGACGAGGTCCTGGACACGCGCGGCTACGTCCTGACGCTCGGCGAGGAGTTGGTCCAGGGCCTCGTCGACACGCACGCCAACAAGGACCAGGATCCCTCCGAATGGGATCTCGTGGCGCTGATTCAGGCGGTGAGCGACCTCTTCGGCATCGAGCCGGACGCCGTCGAAGCGCTGAATATTCCGGAGCGGCCGTACGACGAGATCGCCACGGCGATCTACGACCTCGCCGCCGCGCGCTACGAGGAGAAGGAGAAGGCGGTCGACATCGACCCGTCGATTCTCCGCCGCGTCGAACGCGACATCATGCTGCAGATCGTGGACGCGCAGTGGAAGGACCACCTCTACAGCCTCGACCATCTGAAGGAAGGCATCGGGCTGCGCGGCTACGGCCAGCGCGATCCGCTCGTCGAGTACAAGAAAGAAAGCTTCACGCTCTTTCAGGCCATGAAAGAGCGCATCGACGAAGAGATCGTGCGGTACCTGTGGCGGCTGCGCCCCGTGGTGTCCGAGGGCGCGCCGGTCGCGCCGCGCCCACCGGCCCGTCCGGCGACGCCGCTGACGCTCAGTGCCGGTCCCGCGTCCGCGCCTGCTGGCGCGTCGGCGGGGCGGCCTCGCCCCGCGCGCACGGGCGGCGACGACGCCGAGGTCAAGACCTTTCGACGGGACGAGCCCAAGTTGGGCCGCAACGACCCGTGCCATTGCGGGAGCGGGAAGAAGTTTAAGAAGTGTCATGGCGCCTGACGGCGGTTCATGGGTTCACGGTTCAGGGTTCTGAGGTTCTGTAATGACTGAACGTTTGGGGGCGGCGGCTCAGGTCGCCGCCGGCCTGTCCGAAGCGCTCACGTTCGACGACGTCCTGCTCGTACCCCGCCACTCGCGCGTCTTGCCCAGCCAGGTTGACGTCGGCACGCGACTCACCCGCCGCATTCGACTGAACGTGCCGATCCTGAGCGCGGCCATGGACACGGTCACGGAGAACCGGCTGGCCATCGCCATGGCGCAGCAGGGCGGACTCGGCGTGATCCACAAGAACCTGAGCATCGAGGAGCAGGCGTCCGAGGTCGATCGCGTCAAGCGGTCGGAGAGCGGGATGATCGTCAACCCGATCACGCTCTCGCCCCAGCACAAGGTGTTCGAGGCGCTCGAGCTGATGAAGCGCTATCGAATCAGCGGCGTGCCGATCACGCACGACGGCGACAAGGAAGGGCGGCTCGTCGGGATCCTCACCAACCGCGACTTGCGATTCGAAACGCGGGTCGATCGGCCCATCTCCGAGATCATGACGAAGGAGCACCTCATCACGGTGCCGGTCGGCACCACGCTCGACCAGGCCAGGGAGATGTTCCACCAGCACAAGGTGGAGAAACTGCTCGTCGTCGGCGCCGACTTCCACCTGAAGGGCCTGATCACGGTCAAGGACATCCAGAAGCTCATCAAGTATCCGAACGCGTGCAAGGACTCTCTCGGGCGCCTGCGCGTCGGCGCGGCGGTCGGCGTGAGCAAGGACACCATGGAGCGGGCCGCGGCGCTCGTGGCCGCGCACGCCGACGTGCTGGTGGTCGACACCGCGCACGGACACTCACAGGGCGTGCTCGACATGGTGGAAGCGCTCAGGGCGCGCCACCCCGAGATGGACCTCATCGCGGGCAATGTGGCGACCGCCGAGGCGACGCGCGCGTTGATCGATCGCGGCGTCGACGCGGTGAAGGTCGGCATCGGCGCCGGCTCCATCTGCACGACGCGCGTCGTCGCCGGCACGGGCGTCCCGATGATCACCGCGATCGCGGCGTGCGCCCGCGCGGCGGCCGAACGCGACATCCCCGTCATCGCCGACGGCGGCATCCGCTACTCGGGTGACATCCTCAAGAGCGTGGCGGTGGGCGCGAGCGCGGCGATGGTCGGCAGCCTCTTCGCCGGCACGGACGAGAGTCCGGGCGAAATCATTCTGTATCAGGGCCGCAGCTTCAAGGAGTATCGCGGCATGGGATCGATCGGCGCGATGCGGCGCGGCAGCCGCGACCGCTACTTCCAGGACGAGTACGACCTGGACGCCAATGGCGACGCGTCCGAGAAGCTGGTGCCGGAAGGCATCGAGGGGCGCGTCGCGCACAAAGGCAGCGTCGCCGCGATGATTCACCAGCTGATGGGAGGCCTCCGCGCCGGCATGGGCTACAGCGGCTGCGCCGACGTCGCGTCACTGCAGCGCGACGCGCAGCTCATCCGCACGACGGCGGCCGGCATCCGCGAGGGCCACGTGCACGACGTCATCATCACCAAGGAAGCGCCGAACTACCGCGTGGAGTGACCGGCGACCTGCACGCGGCGGTCGTCGCCGCCCGCGGCCTCAATCGTGACGCGGATCGCCTCGGCCGGCGCGCGCTGCCAGCGATCGGGCCACTCGACCGCCAGCACGTGACCCTCCTGTAAATCCTCCAGCCCCAGATCGTCGACCTCGGCGGGATTCAGACGGTACAGGTCCACGTGCTGGAGCGGCAGCCGCCCTGGATACTCGTGGACGATGGTGAAGGTGGGACTCGCGACCGCCGAGGTGTCGCAGTCCAGGCCCTCGGCCAGGCCGCGCGCGAACGCCGTCTTCCCGGCCCCGAGCGGGCCCTCGAGCAAGACGACGGCGCCGGCAGACAGCGTTCGGCCGAGGTCACGCCCCACGGACCTCGTCTCGGCTTCAGAATGCGTCGTGACGGTCACAGGCGGGACGGGCGTGCCCTGCGTCCGCCGAGCGCGAGCGCGGCCCGGCCGAGTCTGTCGAGGACGTCGCCGGCGATGAGGCCGACCTCGCCCTGCTCGGCCGCGGCCAGGTCCCCCGCCAAGCCGTGCAGGTAGACCGCCAGGGAGCAGGCGGCGCCCGCATCGGCTATCCGGGCGACCCACGCCGCCACCGCGCCGGTCAGCACGTCTCCTGTGCCCGCCGTCGCCATACCGGGGTTGCCGGTGGCATTGATGAACGCGCGGCCATCTGGGGTGGCGATGACCGTCCGCGCGCCCTTCAACACCACCACCACGCGGTTCGTCGTCGCAAAGTCCCGCGCGACGTCGAGGCGGCGCGCCTGAACCTCGGCGACCGGCAGACCCGTGAGCGCGGCCATCTCGCCGGGATGCGGGGTGAGGATGACCGGCGGACCGGTCCGCCGGGCGAACGCGCTCGGATTGCCGGCGAACGCGTGGAGCGCATCCGCGTCGAGCACGAGAGGCCGCGTGGATCGCTCCACCAGGGTCCGCACGAGCGTGGTCACACCGGCTGACCGGCCGAGCCCGGGACCGACCGCGATCAGATCGGCGTCGAACGCAAGGATTCGATCCAGAGCCCCGGCCGCCACGACGCCGGTGTCCTCCTCGAGCGCGAGGGTCATGTACTCCCGCCCGAGCGCGGCGACGACGGGCGCGCACGACGCGGGCGTCGCGATCGTGACGAGACCGGCGCCCGATCGCAGCGCCGCCATGCCCGCGAGGCTGGCCGCGCCGGTCTTCCCCGCCGATCCCGCGACGACGAGGACGTGACCGTAGTCGCCTTTGTGAGAATCGCGGCCGCGCTGACTCTGCAGCGCCGCCATCGCGTCCCGCGTCAGAACCTCGACGCGCGGGCCCTCGATCCCGCCGATCACGGCTGCGGGGATCCCGATGTCCGCCACGACCAGCGTGCCCGCGAGCGCCTCGGCCGGCGGCTGCACCAGCGGCAGCTTTGGTGCCGCGAGCGTGACGGTCAGTGCGGCCGCGATCGCCTCGCCCGGCACGTCGGATCGATCGGCGGACAGGCCGCTCGGAAGGTCGATCGCCACGACGCGCCGGCCGGACGCGTTGACGTCGCGCACGACCGCGGCCAGTAGCCCGGTGAGCGCCGACGTCAGGCCGATGCCGACGAGCGCGTCCACGATGAGATCGGCGTCGAGGGCGCCGGCGCAGACCTGCCGCCACGCGGATTCGTCGGGCGCCTCCACGACGGCCAGGCCCAGGTCCGCGAGACGGCCGAGATTCGCGCGGGCGTCGCCGCCGACGTCCGCCGCGCGGCCCAGGAGCACCACGCGCACGTTCACGCCGGCCTCGCGCAGCAGGCGCGCGACGACGAAGCCGTCGCCGCCGTTGTTGCCGCGGCCCGAGACGACCGCGACGCGCAGCGCACTGAGATCGGGGAATGCCGAGGTCATCGCCGCGACGACTTCGCGCCCGGCGTTCTCCATCAGGGCGATCGACGGAATGCCGAAGTCCTCGGTCGCCCGTCGATCGGCCTCGCGCATCTGCTGAGCGGTAAGGACGCGCACGGCAGCCGAGCGTATCGCGTGTGCTAGACTCGCCGCAACATGCAGGCCACCGTGTTCGTGAACGGCACGATCACAGACGCGAGTCACGCCGTCGTCCCCGCGTTCGACCATGGATTCCTGTACGGCGAGGGCGTGTACGAGACGCTCCGGACCTACGGACGGACCCCGTTCCTCTTCGACCGCCACCTGCGGCGTCTTCGCCGGTCGGCGTCGATGCTGAACCTGCCGGTGCCGTTCGACGACGCGCAGCTCCTGGACGATGTGCGGAGGACGATGGCCGCGCACGCCGGCCTGGAGGAAGCCTACATTCGCATTCTGCTCACCCGCGGCGTGGGCGAGCTCACCTACAACCCGGCGGCGTGCCCCACCCCGGGCCTGGTCATCATCGTGAAGCCGTTTCCGGCGCCGCCGGAGCACACGTTCACGGAGGGCATCAAGATCTCGCTCGTGAGCGTACGGCGCAACCACCCGCAGGCGCTCAACCCGATGATCAAGTCGAACAACCTGATCAACAACGCGATGGCGATGCAGGAAGCGCTGCGGCGCGGGGGCGACGAGGCGCTGATGCAGAATCAGGCGGGCGATCTGGTCGAGTGCTCGCAGTCGAACTTCTTCGTCGTCCGCGGCGCCGCGCTCTTCACGCCGCCCCTGTCGGCGGGACTCCTGCCGGGCATTACCCGTGAGTTCGTCCTGGAACTGGCCGGCGAGCTCGGCATTCGCGCGAACGAATCACGCCTCACCGAGGCCGACCTCGCGACCGCCGCCGAAGCGTTCATCACCGGGACGACGCGCGAAGTGACGCCGGTGACGGCCGTCGATACCCGCGTGATTGGCAACGGCAAGCCGGGACCTGTCTCGGCCCGGTTGCTGGCCGCGTTCCGGGCGCGGGTCGAGGAAGTGAATACCGTACAAGCGTAGGCGGCCGCCCTACGACTCGCCTTCGTACGCCTCCACAGGCGGACAAGCGCACATGAGATTCCGATCGCCGTACGGGTTGTCGATGCGCGAGACCGCGGGCCAGTACTTGTGCTCGCGAAGATTCGGCACCGGAAACGCCGCCTCCTCGCGCGAGTAGGCGTGCGACCAGGCGTTGGCCGACACCTCCTCCGCGGTGTGCGGCGCGCCTTTGAGCACATTGTCCTTTGCGTCCGCGCGGCCGTCAGCGACGGCCTGGATCTCCCGCCGGTTCGCGATCATCGCCTCGCAGAATCGATCGAGCTCCTCGAGCGGCTCGCTTTCCGTCGGCTCGACCATCAACGTGCCCGCGACCGGGAATGACACGGTCGGCGCGTGGAAGCCGTAGTCCATCAGCCGCTTCGCGACGTCCTGCTCGTCGATGCCGGTCTGCGCCTTGAACGGCCGGAGGTCGAAGATGAGCTCGTGCGCGACGCGGCCGGTCCGCCCGGTGTACAGCACCGGGTAGTGCGGCTCCAGCCGGGCCTTGAGGTAGTTGGCGTTCAGCATCGCGATGCGCGTCGCGTCCGTCATCCCCTGGGCGCCCAGCATCCGGATGTAGGCGTGTGAAATCAGCAGAATGCTCGCGCTGCCCCACGGCGCCGCGGCCACGGCGGGAATCGCCGACGATCCGCCCGTCGGGATCACCGAATGTCCCGGCAGAAATGGCGCGAGGTGCGCCGCGACGGCAATCGGGCCCATCCCGGGACCGCCGCCGCCGTGCGGGATCGCGAACGTCTTGTGCAGGTTGAGGTGACAGACGTCGGCGCCGATGGCCGCCGGGCTCGTCACGCCGACCTGCGCGTTCATGTTCGCGCCGTCCATATAGACCTGCCCGCCGTGGTCATGGACCACCTGGCAGATCTCGCGGATGCGGTGCTCAAAGACGCCGTGCGTGCTCGGGTACGTGACCATCAGGGACGCGAGCCGGTCGCCGTGCGCCGCCGCCTTCGCGCGGAGGTCGTCCACGTCGATGTTGCCCTGGTCGTCGCAGGCGACGATGACGATGCGCATGCCGGCGAGCGCGGCGCTGGCGGGGTTCGTGCCGTGCGCGGACTGCGGAATCAAGGCGACGTCACGCTGCCCTGCGCCACGGCTCCGATGCCAGGCCTGGATGACGAGCAGGCCGGCGAACTCGCCCTGGGCACCGGAATTCGGCTGGAGCGACACGGCCGCGAATCCGGTGATCGCGGCGAGTGATTGTTCCAGTTCCTCGAACACGCGCGCGTAGCCGGCCGCCTGATCGACGGGCGCGAACGGATGCAGCCGCGCGAACTCGGGCCACCCGACCGGCATCATCTCGGCAGCGGCGTTGAGCTTCATCGTGCACGACCCGAGCGGGATCATGGACGTGTCGAGCCCGAGGTCCTTGCGCTCGAGGCGTCGGATGTAGCGCATCATCTCCGTCTCGGAGTGATGCGCGTTGAAGACGGGATGCGTCATGAAGCGCGATGTCCGGCGGAGCGCGTCCGGCAGCGGCGTGACGGCGGCGGCCTTTGCCGCTCCGACTGATCCCGCGGCTTCGAGCGCCGCGATGATCTCCACGAGATCGCCGTCCGCGGCGGTTTCATTCAGCGCGATCTGGATGACGCCCGCCGCGCCGTAGCGGAAGTTGATGCCTCGGCGCTCGGCGGCCTGGCGCACCCGGGTCACGCGGTCGGCCGACCCTTCGAGCCGCAGCGTGTCGAAGAACGCGGCGTTGGTCTGGGCCCAGCCGAGGGCGGCGGCTGCCGTGGCGACGCGCACGGCCTGCTCATGGACCCGCGCCGCGATGTCGCGCAAGCCGTCCGGGCCGTGGTAGACGCCGTAGCAGGCCGCCATGTTGGCGAGGAGCGCCTGGGCTGTGCAGATGTTCGACGTGGCCTTCTCGCGCCGGATGTGCTGCTCCCGCGTCTGCAGCGCCATGCGGTACGCGCGGCGCCCCCGCGCGTCCACCGACACGCCGATGATCCGCCCGGGCATTTGCCGCACGAAGCGCTCGCGCGTCGCGAAGAACGCGGCGTGGGGCCCACCATAGCCGAGCGGCACGCCGAACCGCTGCGCGTTGCCGACGACGACGTCCGCGTCCATTTCACCGGGCGGGACGGTCAGGGTGAGCGCGAGCAGATCCGCGCCGACGGCGACCAGCACGCCGGCCTCGTGCGCCCGCGCGATCAACGCGCGCAAGTCGAGGACCGCGCCGTGGTCGTCGGGCGATTGGACGTAGGCGCCGAACACGTCGGCGTCCATGGCCGCGCGATCCAGGTTATCGACCTCGCGGACTGTGATCCCGAGCGGCGCGGCCCGGGCGAGGATTACGTCGCGCACCTGTGGAAACACGCGGCTCGACAGGACGAAGGTCGTCGCGCCGGGCCGCTTCTGCACGCGCATCAGCAGCGCCATCGCCTCGGCCGCCGCGGTCGCCTCATCCAACAGCGACGCGTTCGCCACCGCCATCCCCGTCAAATCCCTCACCATCGTCTGGAAATTGAGGAGCGATTCGAGCCGGCCTTGGGCAATCTCGGGCTGATACGGCGTGTACGGCGTGTACCAGCCCGGGTTCTCGAAGATGTTGCGTGCGATGACGGGCGGCGTGATGGTGTCGTGGTACCCGAGACCGATGTAAGTGCGGCACACGCGATTGCCCGACGCCACCGCGCGCAGGCGCTGGTGATAGCCGAACTCGGTTTCGGCGGCCGCCAGCGTCAGCGGGCGGCTCAGCCGAATGTCGGCTGGGACGATGTCGTCGATGAGCGCGTCAAGGGACGGCGCGCCGACGACCTTCAGCATGCGCGGCAGATCGTCGCCGCGCGGACCCAGGTGCCTGGACTGAAACGTATCGGACACGGGCTAGCCGACGAGCGCCGCGTAGGCGGCCGCGTCGAGGAGCGCCGACGCCTCGGAGGGCACGCTCGGCCGGATGCGGATCATCCAGCTCTCGTGCGGCGCTTTGTTCACGGCTTCCGGGTGGGTCACGAGGTCGTCGTTCGTCGCGAGCACTTCGCCCGAGACCGGCGCGAACAGTTCGGACACCGCCTTGACCGATTCGATCTGGCCCAGCACCTCGCCCTGTTTCACCTGCGCGCCCGCCTGCGGCAGTTCCAGAAAGACGATGTCCCCGAGCTGCTTCTGGGCGAAGTCGGTAATGCACATGCCAAAGATCATAATATATTTGACAGAACATATAGGATTGCAGATCATACCTATCAATTTAGTATTGCAAGTAATCGTATCATATTTGGTAGGAT
>JANOGJ010000518.1:0-4060 GCA_031405995.1 Acidobacteriota bacterium | reverse complement strand
GAGTTCTTCGCTGAGCGCTCCGAGCTCCAGCACGATCGGCAGCCTCACCACATCTGAAGCCGTGCGAATCGTGAGCTCCCGCAGATGGACCTTGAACCCGGCGAGTTCCGCGCGGACACGATAGGACCCAGGTCGGACTTTGTCGAACTGGAACTTGCCCTTGGCGTCGGAGACGCGGGTGGCCATCACGCGGCCGGCCTGTTCGAGCGTGACGGTCACGCCGGATATCGAGCCCTGCGTGGAATCCACGATCGATCCGTTTATGACGGCGCCCGCTGCTTGCGGAGCCGCCTGACCACTGACGAGCGTCGCCGCCCCCAGCATGCACACACCTAACCCGACACCGAATAGACGCACCCGTGACATGGGCGTTCTCCTACGTTGGAACCAAACGTTCGGCAGGGGCTGTGTGGTTTAGACACCAGACACGGGCCGCTGGCCTGAGGTCATTGGCGCCGCAGGGGGTCTTCGGGCCACGCGTGCTTCGGGTACCGGCGTCGAAGCTCCCGTCGCACCTCCGGATACGCGCGCAACCAGAAGCTCGCGAGGTCGCTCGTCACCTGCACGGGTTTCCCGCCGGGCGAAAGCAGCGCGAACGTGACCGGGACGCGGCGCGGACCGATCTCGGGCGTCCGCGCGAGCCCAAACCACTGGTGCAGCTTCACGGACGCGGCGACACCGCCGTCGTCTCGATACTCGAGCGCGATCTCGCGCCCGCTCGGCACGCGAACGGTGGTGGGCGCGCCCGACTGAAGCGCGCTGCGCAGGTCTGGCGCGATCGCCGTGTCCAGCCGAACTTCTTTCAACGTCCGCGCGTGGCGGCCCGCGTCGCGCGCCAGTTCTTCAAACGACATCGGCACACCGATGAACGCGAGCCTGCGCATGAGCCGCACGTCGACGTCCGTGGGGCCTCGGCGCAGGTACTCTGCCGTGACGAGCACGCCGGCCGCTTCCGAATCGACCGGCGCCGGACGTCGCGTGAGAACGAGCTGGTCGTACATCTCCACTCGTTCGGCGCGGACCGCTCCGCTCTCGACGCTGAGCTCGTGGCGGACCTCAGTGGACGTCGAGTCCAGCCACGCCCGCTCGATCCCGGTCGCCAGACGAATCAGCGCCTCCCCGGCGTGTGAGCCCGTGCCCGCCGTGACGTCGACCGCGACGATGAACTCGGCGTCGTGGACGCCGCTTTCACGGGCCAGCCGTGCGCCGGTGCCGGAGGCCAGCAGGAATTTGTCGCTCCCGGCCTCGCGGCGCCGGGCGACGCGATCCGGATACCCGGCGAGTACCGCTTTCCGAAACGCCTCGTCGTCGATGGCGCTGGCCGCGCGGGTGACGCGGCCGACTGACTCGCCCAGCTCGCGCGCGACGCGGCGGACGTGCGGTGACAGCGCGTGCTCGTCATCGACGGCCGAGAGCAGGTCGCAGGCGGTCGCGCGGTGACGCGCCGGCACCATATGCCGCTCGGACAGCAGCGCGCAGGCGCGGGCGGCCGCCGCCGCGCCGCGGGCCTCGATCAGGATCCGGCCGAGGCGGGGATGGAGCGGCAGCCGCCGCAGATCGCGGCCGAGCGGCGTCGGGCGCCGCCGGTCGTCCACCGCGCCCAGTCGCGCCAGCAGTCGCATCGCCGCACCGATGGCCCCTGCGGGCGGCGCCTCAAACCAGGCAAACGTCTCCGGGTCGCCGCCCCACACCAGGATGTCCAGGGCGACCGACGCGAGATCGATTCGCGCGATCTCGGGGTCCGCATGCTTCCGCAGCCGGTCGCGCGCGTCCCACAGACGAATCGCGACGCCGGCGCGCGTCCGTCCGGCGCGTCCCGCGCGCTGGTCGGCCGAGTCGGTCGAGATGCGCTCGGTCTCGAGGCTGTCGATCAGGCGATCGGGGTCGTACCTCGCGACCTTTTCGAAGCCTGAATCCACGACGATTCCGACGTCTGGCACCGTCAGCGTCGTCTCGGCGATGTTCGTGGCGAGGATCACGCGCGGGCGGCTGGACGGCTCGAGCGCCGCGTCCTGCGCGTCCGCATCCAGACCGCCGTGGAGCGGCAGGATGGTCACGCCTGCGAGGCCAGGTACGGCGGCCAGCTTCTCGGCGGCCCGGCGAATCTCAGGTGCACCGGGCAGAAACGCGAGCACCGCGCCGGCCGCTCCCGGCAGCGCGCGCGCGATCGCGTGTTCGATCGACGACACGGGGTCGTACCTCGTCTCAATCGGGAAGGTACGACCCTCTACCTCCACGACCGGACAGCCGCCCAGGTACGCGGCGATCGGTCCGGCGTCGATCGTGGCGGACATGACGACGATCCGCAGATCGGATCTCGAACGCCAGGCTTCGCGCGTGAGCGCCAGGCCCAGGTCGGCGTGGATGCTGCGTTCGTGGAACTCGTCGAGCACGACCGTCGAGACACCGCCAAGAAGCGGGTCCTCCTGCAGGCGCGCCGTGAGGATGCCTTCCGTCGCGACGATCAGGCGCGAGTCCTTCGAGAAGTTGCGATCGAACCGCACGTGCCAGCCGACCTCGCGGCCGGGCGTCCAGCCGCGCTCGGCGGCGATGCGCCTGGCGATGGCGCGCGCCGCCACCCGCCGCGGCTGCAGCAGCAACACCAGGCCATCGGCGACCAGCGCCGGCGGCACACGCGTCGTCTTCCCTGCGCCCGGCGCGGCGGTGACAACGACCGCTCGGTGGCGATTCAGGAGATCGACGATCTCGGCGACGCGCGGATCAATGGGTAGGGCCTGCATCGATAATCGATGATCGGTAATCGGCAATCGTTGATCGGTAATCGCAAATCGGCAATCGATCGTCAATAACCCGATAACCCGATCACTCAATAACTCAATACAATGCTCTGCTGATGTCGTTCGCCGAAACGCTCCGGGGCGCGGTCGTGATGGCGCCAATGACGAAGGGCTCGAACCTGCCGTACCGCCGGCTATGCGTCGAGCTGGGCGCGCGCGTGCTGGTGAGCGAGATGGTCGTCGCGCGCCGGTTGAAGCAGAAGCGCGGCAGCGAATTCGCGTTGATCCGGCGGGCGCCGGAGGAGCCGTGCTTCGGCGTGCAGCTCGCCGGGAACAAGCCCGAGGAGACGGCGTGGGCGGCGGCGCTCGTCGAGGCCCGCGGCGCCGACTTCGTCGATCTCAACCTCGGCTGCCCGATCGACCACTTCACGCGGATGGGGCTCGGCGCCGCGCTCGCGCGCCAGCCGGGCCGCGTCGCGACGATCGTCGCGGCGGTGCGCGCGGCCGTGCAGGTACCGGTGACGGTCAAGATCCGCCTCGGCTGGAATACGGGCAAGCGGAACTACCTCGAGCTCGCGAAGGCCGCCGTCGACGCCGGCGCCGGCGCGATCACGGTGCACGGCCGGACGCGCGAGGCGCGCTATCGGCATCCGGCGGATTGGGCCGCGATCGCCGAGGTCGCCGCCGCCGTGCCCGTCCCCGTGGTCGGCAACGGCGACCTGCTCTTCGCCCACGAGATCGCGGACCGGCTCGCGTCCAGCGGATGCGCCGGCGTGATGGTGGCGCGCGGCGCGCTCATCAAGCCCTGGATCTTCCGCGAAGCGTCGCAGGGCCACCAGGACATCACCGCCGAGGAGCGCGTCGCGATCTACCGGCGCTACGTGGACCTCGGGCTCACCCACTGGGGCGGCGACGAGCATGGCCGGAAGCGCCTGCGCGAGTTCGTGCGCTGGCACGCCGGCTTCTGGTGCCGTTACGCGCCGCAGCGGCCGGACGGCACCTGGCCGTCCATGCAGACGCGGGACTCCGCATTCGCGGCCCGATCGCCGCTCGAGGCGCTCCTGGCGAGATCCGACGACACGGCGCTCGACTACGTCACCGACGAGCTGATGAACGCCGGCGACCTGGCCCAGGCGCCGCCCGCCGCGGCCGCCGCGGCCGACCGAGACCTGGTCGAAGCCGGATGATGGGACCGGCGTTCTCCCTCGCGGCCCTGGTGTGGATGAGCGGCGCCGCCCCGCCGCCCCTTCAGCAGGGCGGGGCGGTGCGGGGCACCGTCGTCGATGCGCGAACCGCGGCGCCGGTCGCCGACGCGCAGGTCC
>JANOGJ010000460.1:0-4510 GCA_031405995.1 Acidobacteriota bacterium | reverse complement strand
TACGTGGGCGTGAAGGCGCCGATGTTCTCCTTCGGACGTCTCGTCGGCGCGGATCCTGTGCTGGGCGTCGAGATGATGAGCACGGGAGAGGTCGGGTGCATCGGCGAAGGCGTGTACGAGGCGCTGCTGTTGTGCCTGCTGTCGACCGGCTTCAGGGTCCCACGGCGCGGCGTGCTGCTCTCTCTGGGGCCCAAAGTGGAGAAGTTCAGTTTTGCGGACGAGGCGATCATCATCCGCGATCATTTGCACCTGCCGGTGTTCGCGACGGCAGGGACGGCCGAAATGCTGGCTGACATCGGGGTGCCGTGCCAGACCGTGGGCAAGTCGGAGAACGATCCGGAGAGCGCGGTGCGCGTCATCGAGCAGGGACTGGTCGATCTGGTCATCAACATTCCGCGCACCTACGACGCGCAGGGACGGCCGGACGGCTACGCGATTCGGCGTGCCGCGATCGATGGCGGCGTGCCCTTGATCACGGACCCGCAGCTCGCGCGGACCGTGATCGAGATGCTGCATCGCACGGCAGGCCGCCCGCCGGAACTGCGCGCCATGACGGATTACGCCGCGGGATCGAAGGCCCGCGGTCCCAGCGGGATGCCGACGGCCGCTGACGGGGGCGAGCGCCCGTCGCCGTACGGGACCGTCGCGTCAGGGGGCGCGTCCAGGTGAGCACTCAAGCGCCGCTGCCGTCCAACCGGACCTTCGGGTTCCTGTTTGTCGTGGTCTTCGCGCTCCTCGCCGCCTTGATGTGGTGGCGGGGCTCGCCCCGGTTTCCCTATGCCCTGGGCCTGTCGATCGCGTTCCTGGTGGCGGCCCTCGTCGCGCCGAACGTGCTGACGCCGCTCAACCGGGCGTGGATGGCCTTCGCGCTCCTGTTGCACAAAGTGACGTCGCCGATAATCCTGGGTGTGCTGTTTTTCGTGCTGTTCACGCCCGTGGCGCTGTTCATGCGGCTCATCAAGCGCGACACGATGAAGCGGCGGTTCGACCCGGGCGCGGGCTCCTACTGGATCCCCCGAACGCCGCCCGGTCCGCCGCCCGAGTCGTTGCGTGACCAGTTCTGACGCCGGCATGGCAGGCCGTTTTCGAGAGGTCGCATCGTGACATTCCTGAGTGAACTCTGGCGGTTTCTCCGCGTGCGGAAGAAGCTGTGGCTGCTCCCGCTGATTCTGATCGCCGTGGCGATCGGCGGGCTGCTGATCCTGGCGAAGGGCTCCGTCCTGGCGCCGTTCATCTACACGATCTTCTAGTCGATGCGGATCCTGGGTCTTTCGGCGTACTACCATGACAGTGCCGCCGCCCTCGTGCAGGACGGCCGCATCGTCGCGGCCGCGCAAGAAGAACGGTTCACGCGCCGCAAGCACGACCCCGGGTTCCCGTTCAACGCGGTGCGCTTCTGCCTCGAAGGCGTGGACCCCGCGTCGGTGGACGCCGTCGCGTTCTACGACAAGCCGTTCCTGAAGTTCGAGCGCTTGCTCGAAACATATCTGGCGTTCGCGCCGACTGGCTTCTCGTCCTTTCGGCTCGGCTTCCCACTGTGGATCAAGGAGAAGCTGTTCCAGCGCAAGCAACTGGTCAGCGAGTTGGAGACGATCGCCGAGTCCGTGGACTGGGCGCCCAAGCTGCTCTTCACCGAGCACCACGTCAGCCATGCGGCGAGCGCGTTTTATCCGTCGCCCTTCGACCGCGCCGCCGTTCTGACCATGGACGGGGTGGGGGAGTGGACGACGACGTCGCTCGCCGTCGGACACGGCAGGGAGCTGTCCGTCCTCAAGGAGATCTTCTTCCCGCATTCGCTCGGCCTGCTGTACTCGGCGTTTACGTACTACACGGGATTCAAGGTGAATTCGGGCGAGTACAAGGTGATGGGCCTGGCCCCGTACGGGCGGCCGACCTTCGTGGACAAGATGCGCTCGCACCTCGTCGACATCAAGCCCGACGGCAGCTTCCGCCTGAACATGGAATACTTCGACTACTGCACGGGCCTGACGATGACGAACGAGAAGTTCGATCAGTTGTTCGGCGCTCCGCGGCGGAAGCCCGAAGTGAGGCTGACGCAGCGCGAGATGGATCTGGCGGCGTCCGTGCAGGTGATTTGCGAGCAGATCGTGCTGGGGCTGGCGCGCGGCATCGCGCGCGAGACCGGGGAGCGCAACCTGTGTCTCGCCGGCGGCGTCGCCCTGAACTGCGTGGCCAACGGCAAGTTGCTGCGCGACAAGGCCTTCGATCGGGTGTGGATCCAGCCGGCGGCCGGCGATGCCGGCGGCGCCGTGGGCGCCGCCCTCTCGGCGCACTACATGTACCACCGGCAGGAGCGCCCGCCCTCGAACGGACGCGACGGCATGTCGGGCTCGTACCTGGGGCCGTCCTACCCGCAAGCCGACATCGAGAGGCGCCTGACCGCGGCCGGTGCGAAGTTCGCGGTGCTCACCGACGCGGGCCTGATCGAGTCGGCGGCGGCGGCGCTCGCCGAAGGCCGGGCCCTCGGCTGGCACCAGGGCCGCATGGAGTTCGGGCCGCGCGCGCTCGGCGGCCGGTCCGTGCTCGGTGACGCGCGTTCGCCGACGATGCAGAAGCTTCTGAACCTGAAGGTCAAGTACCGGGAGTCGTTCCGGCCGTTTGCGCCGTCGGTCCTTCGCGAGGACGTGCAGGAGTGGTTTGACCTGGCGGAGGACAGTCCGTACATGTTGCTCGTCGCCGACGTGCTGGAGCGGCACCGGATCGGCATGACGGCCGAGCAGGACGCGCTCTTCGGGATCGACAAGCTCAACGTGCCCCGGTCCAGCATTCCCGCGGTCACGCACGTCGACTACTCGGCCCGGATCCAGACGGTGCACGCCGACACGAACCCTCGGTATCACGCGCTCATCAGCCGGTTCAAGGCGCTGACCGGGTGTCCGGTGGTCGTGAACACGAGCTTCAACGTCCGTGGGGAGCCGATTGTCTGCACGCCGGAGGACGCCTTCCGTTGTTTCATGGGCACCGAGATTGAGGCGCTGGCGGTTGGGAACTGCTTTCTAAAGAAGGAAGACCAGGACCCGGCGCTGAAGCAGAACTACGAGACGAAGTTTGAGCTGGACTGACGCTCGGCGCGAGACCGCATGACCACCCAACCGACGACGTTCTTCACCCGGCATCCGCGCCTCACGGTGCTGGGTGCGCTCTGCGCGGCGACCTGCATCGTCATGCTGCTGCTCGAGGTGGGACTGCGCCTGTTCGGATCGCTCGACATCCACTACTACGCGGGCACCAAGACGCCCGGGCTGCACAAGTACCCGTACGGCGACGTGCCGATCAACGCGTCCGGGTTTCCGGACGAAGAGTTCCAGCTCGCCGGGACGAAGCGGCGGATCGGCTACGTCGGCGACTCGGTCACCTACGGGGTCGGCGCCGGGTACGGCTTCCGCGTGCCAGACCTGCTGCAGCGGCAGTTTCCGCAGTACGACCACTGGGTCTTTGCCAATGTCGGCGAACGCCTCGACCAGCGGATCCTGCTGGCGCAGATCGAGAAGTTCAAGCTCAACGCGGTGTTCTACCTGATGAACCTCAACGACATCGTCCCGGACGCCGACAGCGCGGCGGCCACGACGTGGGTGACCGAGGCGAAGGGCGGGTGGATTGGCGGCGTGGACGGCATGCTGCGCGGTTCGTCTTACCTCTACACGTACCTTCGCCTGGGACTGAAGAACGGGATGCAGCGACTCGGGTACGAAGCGCATGGTCTGCCGGCGTTCGAACTCCTGCCCGGCCAGCATCGCGACGTGATCGAGGGCACCGCGCGGCGCGTCGCGGCCGCGCTCGAAGCGGCGACGCGCCAGGGCGTCCGTGCGTGCGTGCTGGTCCTGCCGTATGAGATGCAGGTGTCCGCGGATGCGGCGCGCGTGTACCAGAAGATGGGATTCTCATGGGAGCCCGGGTTCGAGACCGGCTCGACCCAGCAGGTGTTGCTGGCGGCATTCGCGCAGCTCGGCGTCACGGCTCTGGATGGCCGTGAGGCGTTCGCCGGATCCGAGCTCAAAGTCGGCGAGGCGTTTGTCTACGATCGCGGCGACAAGGTCGATTGGAATCATCCGAACCGCAGGGGGCACGCGCTCCTGGGATCCTGGCTGGCCTCGCGGCCGGATCTCACCACGCACTGTTTCGACGCGGCACAGGGCGGGACGAACGCCGATGGAGCGTCCTCGCGGCTGCCCGAGCGATGAACGCCGCCTCGAGTTCGGTTCGCGTCCTGCTCATCGCTCCGCCCCCGCGCGTCACGGGCGGGCAGGCGGTGCAGGCTGCGCGCCTGGTCGCCGCCTTGCGGCGGGATCCGTCCGTTACCGTGGATTTCCAGCCTCTCGGTCCGGATCCTCCGGGCTGGTTGCGGAACGCACGCGAGATCAAGGGAGTCCGCACGATTGCCGCATGGCTCACCTATGTGGTGAGCCTGCTGCGGCGCGTGCCGCGCTGCAGCGTCGTGCACGTCTTCTCGGCCGCCTATACATCGTACATGCTTTGGACTCTCCCGGCT
>JANOGJ010000348.1:0-7335 GCA_031405995.1 Acidobacteriota bacterium | reverse complement strand
GGCCCGGCGCGCACTCGACGCCGATGGCGCCGCCCAGGCGGTCGATGAGCCCGCGGCAAAATGCCACGCCCAGCCCCCTGCCCCCGCGGCCACGCGAGTAGGAACCATCGACCAGGTGAAAGCGCTCGAAAACCAGCGCGCGTTGATCGGCGGGGATGCCGCGTCCGTGATCCGTCACGGTCACTTCCACCCAGCCGAGCGACTCACTGGCCGCGACGGTGACCGCGCTTTGCCGCGGCGAGAACTTGACGGCATTCGAGAGGAGATTAACGAGGACCTGCACGAGCCGAT
This sequence comes from Acidobacteriota bacterium, assembly GCA_031405995.1. Lineage (GTDB taxonomy): Bacteria > Acidobacteriota > Vicinamibacteria > Vicinamibacterales > SCN-69-37 > JANOGJ01. Next base: position 7,044 of record JANOGJ010000348.1, on the reverse strand, counting down.
CGCTGTCGCCATGGACGATCCCCTCGACGGTCGAGCATTCCAGGGTGACGCCTTCCTGGTCCGCGTAAGCCTGCACCGCCTCGATCGATCGCCGAATCACGGCGTCGATCGGCAACGGTTCGAGTCGCAGGCCCTCGCCGGCTTCGAGCCGCTCCCAGTCGAGGATGTCGTTGATGAGCGTGAGCAGCCGGGCGGTGTTGCGTTCCGCGATGCGCACGGCCTCGGTGGCTTCCGCCGGCATCGCGCCGAGGACACCGCCGTTCAGCAATCGCAACGATCCGTGGATGGACGTGAGCGGCGTGCGCAACTCGTGGCTGACCGTGGACACAAACTCCTGCTTGAGTCGATCGACTTCGCGGCGTTCCGACACGTCCCTGAGACTGGCCGCGAAGCGACGGCCGTCGGGCGTCGGGAACTCATAGACGGCGAGCTCGATGGGGAACACCTCGCCATTGCGGCGGTGCGCCTCCCATTCGAGCACGCCGCCGATGGCCAGGATGCGATTGGTGGCGAGCAGTGCTTCCGGCGAGTGACCCGAGAAGCCCGGCACGAGGAGGCCCAGCGGCTCGCCGGCCAGTTCTTCGCACGAGTACCCGAACGTGCGCTCGGCGGCTGGGTTCGCGGTCTCGATGACCGATCGCTCGTCGACGATGATGAGGCCGACCACCATGTTGTCGATGACGGCGTGCGCGAAGGCGGTGGCGCGGCCGAGCTCCGCGGTTTTGCGGCTGACGAGGTCTTCAGTGGCCGCCACTTCCCGGCGAAGCGAGCGGTTCTGATGATGGAGGCGGAGGAACAGGCCCAGCAGCCCGGCCGCCAGCACGATCCAAGCGCCCATATCCGGACGCTTATCGGTCCGAAGCGGCCCGCTGATTAGGCGTCTTCGGCGGGCGCCCACCCTTCATACTCGGGTCATGCGCCGCAGCATTGTCGTGGTGCTCGCCCTGGGCGCCCTCGCGGTTGGCGCGCGCGCCGGCGGGCAGCAGCCGGCGCCGACCACGCCAGCGCAGGCCGCCCCTACCGCTGGCGGCGTGATTCTGGGAACGGTCATCGACGAGACGACGGGCAAGTCGATTTCCGGTGCCGTCGTGTCCCTTGGCGGCCGCGGCGCGCCTCAGTCGCCGGTTGTTGTCGGCCGCGACGGACGTTTCGTGTTTCGCGATCTGGCGCAAGCGTCGTACGCGCTGTTGGCGACGCGCGCCGGCTACTTCGGTGGCGGGGCAGGGCAACGGACGCCGACCGGGCCGCGCCGGCCCGTGGAACTCGGCGACGGCGAGCGCGTCGGCGACGTCACGCTGCGACTCTGGCGTTACGGCGTCATTGGGGGCCGCGTCAGCGACGACACGGGCGAGCCGGCCGTCGCGCTCCGCGTGGACCTTCTCGAACGCCTGCTCGACAACGGGCAGTGGCGGTTGCAGCAGCGCCAGACCAGTCGCACCGACGACCGTGGGCAGTACCGCTTCGGCAAGGTCACGCCGGGGCACTACGTCGTGTCGGTCCGCCAGGACCCCGACAGCTTCATGGAGTCGGTGATGACCGCGATGGCCGCGGACATTTCGGCCCTGACGGGGCTGCTCACCAAGTTGATGATGGCGGGCGGCCCGCCGGACGCGCAGATCGATTTCCGCGCCCGCGTCTTCCCGATGACGTTTGCTCCGTCAGCGGCGATCGCGGCCGATGCGGCGCCCGTCGTCATCGGGCCCGGCGACGATCGAAGTCAGATCGATGTCCGCGTGGCGTCGGTCGCGACCTACCGCGTCGCCGGGACGATCGCGGGTCCGGAGGCCACGCCACCGAACCTTACGATTCAGTTGACCTCGCCATCGCTCATGGACCAGCCGGTCGGCATCAATCTCACTGAGGGGCGCGGCGGCGGACGATTCGACATCGCCGGCGTGCCGCCGGGCCAATACACGCTGCGCGCCATTGCCGTGCCGCGGCAGGCCGCACCGGGCGGCGTCAGAGGCGGTGGGCCGGGTCAATTCAGCCCGACGGCCGGTCGCGTAGGCGGGGCGAGCCAGACCTACCAGCTGGCGCCGGCCGATCCGACGTGGTGGGCCGGGCAGCCGATCACGATCGTCGATCGCGATGAAGTTGGCGTGTCGCTGCTGCTTCGGCAGGGTTCTCGAATCCGAGGCCGGTTGGTGTTCGACGGGGCTGCCGCGCCGGCGCCGCTGGAGCGCATGGCGATCTTCGCGTCCGCGGTGGACAACCCGGGCGGGTCTCGCACGAATGGACCCGCCGGCGTCGCCCCGGACGGAACGTTTCACACCGTGGGCCTCGCACCCGGGCGCTATCTGATCCGGCTCAGCGCCACGTTCGCGCCATGGCGCCTGCGCAGCGTCCGGGTCGCGGGCCGGGACCTCACGGAGTTGCCGATCGAAGTCGAAGCCGACGACGTGACGGATGTGGTGGTCACGCTGACGGACCGGTCGCCCGCCTCGCTGACCGGGAAGGTGCGAAATGCCCGCGGGGACGATGATCCCGATGCCGTTGTGCTCATCTTTCCCGCGGACCGGCAGCTGTGGGACAACCTCGGCACATCGCTTCGCACTCGGTCATCGCGCGTGAGCGCGACGGGCGTCTACTCGATTCCCAATCTTCCGGACGGCGACTACTTTGTGTTCGCCGGCGGCGAGAACCTGCTGGCCGATTGGCTGCAGCCGAAAGTGCTCGGGACGCTTTCCGGCCGCGCGACTCGCGTGACCGTCGCTGAAGCCGAGCGCAAGTCGCAGGACCTGACGAGGCGCGATCGATGACTCGTCCGGGGAGGTGGCGTCTGGCGATCGTCGTGTCCGCCGCGGTGCTGTCTGCCGTCGCGGGCGCGCAGGTGCAACAGCCGGCGCGCGATCAGCCCGCCCAACGGCCGCAGTTCGGCACCGGCGTCATCGCCGGCGTAGTCGTTAACGGCGAGACGAACCAACCGATTGCGGACGCGACGATCAGCCTGGTCAGTGCGGAGGTCATGGCCATCCGCGTCGCCCAGTCCGACCGTGCCGGCCGCTTCGTGCTGCCGGCCGTGCCGGCGGGGCGCTTCGTGCTGCACGCGTCCAAGCCGGCGTATCTCGGCGCGGGGTACGGCGCGACGAAGGCCGGCCGGCCGGGCACCGTCATCGCCATGGCCGACGGCCAGCAACTGGTGGGGCTGGGGCTGAAGATGTGGCCGGGCGCCGTTGTGACCGGCATCGTGACCGACGAGCAAGGCGAGGCGGTGCCCGATGTCGACGTGCAACTGCAGCGCATCGGCGGCGCGGGGCTGGACATGGTGCAGACCATGATGGCGCTCGGCGGCGGGCGGCAGAACATGACCGATGACCGGGGCGTGTACCGCATCTACGGCGTCGCGCCAGGCGAGTACCTGGTGTCGGCGTCACCGCGCGGCGGCCCGCCCCCGGGGGCGAGGCGACTGACGCCGGAGGATGTCGCAGCGGGGCAGCGCGCGCTCCGCGAAGTCCGGCCCGTACAGCCGAAGCCCGCCATCGTCAGGTCGCCGACATCCATGCCGTCGACCGTGCTGCCGAGCCGGCCGCTGCAGGCCCAGGAAGACTCGCAGGCGTTTTCGTCCGCCGACGGTCCGCCGCCTGGATGGGCGCCCGTGTACTTTCCCGGTACGAACGACCCTATGCGCGCGACCTCGATCACGTTGGCGCTCGGTGAGGAGCGCACGGGCGTCAACATGAAGGCCGAACTCGTCCCGCTCGCGCGCGTTGAGGGCACGGTGTTCGGCGCCGACGGCGCGCCGGCGGCCAACGTGCAACTCGTGCTCCAACGTGAGGGCGCGGGGTTCACGTCGATTTCGGCCCTGCTGGCGGGGACATCAGGGGCTCGAACGGCTGCGAACGGCCGCTTCACAGTCCGCAATGCCGGGCCCGGCCAATACACGCTCACCGCCAGGACAGTCGGGGCGCCGGGAGCACCTTCCGCCGCAACCCTCTGGGCCAGCGCGCCGCTGACGATCGCGGGCCAGAACATCACGGGCCTCGTCATGCAATTGCAGACCGGCATGTCGGTGTCCGGTCGCGTAGCCATGAATGCGACGCGGCTGCCGCCACCGCCGAACCTCGCGGGCGTCGTCGTCGCGGTGACTCCGCCGGCCACGACGCAGAATCCCATGGGCGCGATCTTTGGCCTGGCGGCGATGAGCCTCGGCGGCGTGACCAACACGCAGATGACCAGGGAGGACGGCACCTTCGAGGTAACTGGCCTGACGCCGGGGTCGTACCTCGTGAACGGCGTGTTCGGGCGCGGCGGGTTGCCTTCGGATGTTCTCTCCTGGCGCGTGGCTTCCGTGGTGATGGACGGCCGCGACGTGCTCGACCTGCCGATTGAGATAAAACCCAACGGCCAGGTCAAAGACGTCGTCGTCACGTTCAGCGACGCGCAGCAGGAGCTCTCGGGCGTCATCACCGACGCGGGCGGGCAGCCGCTGACCGCGTCCACGGTCATCCTGTTTGCGACGGATCGGCGCTATTGGTACCGCGATTCGCGGCGCGTGCTCTCGGCGCGTCCCGGGACCGACGGCCGCTACGAGTTCGTCGGTCTCGGCGGTCCGACCTCGGGCGACTACTTTCTCAGTGTGGTGACGGATCTCGATCCGGGCCAACAGTTCGAGGCGTCATTTCTCACGGCGCTTGCCAAGGCGTCGCCCGTTCGCGTGATCTTCTCGGCCGGCGAGAAGAAGACGCAGGACCTGCGCGTCGGCCGCTAGACCGCTTTCACTTCCGCCATTCGAACGGGAAGAGCTTGCCCGCGGCCACCGCGTCGAGGTCGAGGCCCACGAGCTTCGCCGCGCGCGCGAGCGCCGGGTCGTGGCCGGCGGCGAGGTCCTGCGGCGACGGCAGGACCGCTTCGTTCGGGACGACGCCCGTGTGCTCCAGGCTCTTGCCGTCTTTCATGATCAGGTCGGCGCTCGTGACCGTGACGCCGTAGATGATGATCGCTTCGTCACCCAGGGCGAAGAGGTGCTGTCGCGCCTCCATCACGGCGCCCGCGGACCGGTCGCCAACTACGGTGCCGCGCTCCTCGAGCTGGACGACGCGCGCGAACAGCTCCGCCGCCGAGCCCGACTCGCTGTCGACGAGCACGATCAGCTTTCCGGCGTAGGCGCTGCCGCCGCGAGTCTTGGCGGTGAGGACGGTCTTGCCCCGGCGTGTGACGCGTTCGCCGATCAGGACGTCGCGATCGAAGACGTTGCCCAGCATGCGGCTGAGCGTGTCGACGAGCCCGCCGGGATTGCCTCGAAGGTCCAGGATGAGCGCCGGGTATTTCCGCGCGATGCCGAAGAGCTTGTCCACTTCGCCGTTGGACAAGCCGAAGACCGGCATTTTCCAGATCATGACGCCGCGGTCTTCGACGTACCGCTGTCGCCTCAGATAGTCGCCGGCTTCTTCATCGAGGATGAGGTCGTTCACGTCCATGCCGTTGTCGGCGCCGCTCAAGTCGCGCATCTGGCGGCCGGGCGTGACCTTCGTCGTCACGGTGACCTCACGCTGCTGACCGGCCGGGTCGCGAACCGTCAGACGGACCGACGGCTGCGGCGAAAGCACGTTGAAGTAGTACTGCATCGAGGCCAGGCTCTCGCGAGCGACTTGGGAGCCGTTCAGTCCGAGTACGCGGTCGCCGGGCTTGAGCTTGGATTCGGCGTCGGTGCCCGGCCGCACGCGCGTGATGAAGGCGCCGTCGCCGACGATGGCGATGGTGTAACCGTAGTCGATCCGGTAGGGGCGGGACGGCGGCGAGAAGTAGGTGTGTGAGTCCTTCAGGCCGTCGAGGAACGCGGCGATCAGCGTCACGCCCGCGTTCAGCGACGCGGCGCCCTTCATCTTCTCCTGGTACTCCCGGTAGCGGGCGTCCCAGTCGAGGCCGTGGAATGTCGGGTCGTAGTAGTTCTTCTTGACGGCGTTGTAGGCCTCTCCGAGCATGTTGCGGACGCGGTAGGCGTCCGTGGCGCTCAGGCCTTGGGCGGAGAGAAGCGTGCCGAGCGCCATCAGGCAGGTCATGACGGATGCCGTTGCGCGGGTCTGCTTCGTCACGATGCCTCCATTGGGTTGTGCAACCGGAACTCCAGTTGGATGATGACCGTGAAGGGCACGGGCTTGCCATCCTGAAGCGCCGGGCGGAACCGGAATTTCTTCGCGGCCGCGAGAGCCTGGTTGTCGAGTCCGTAGAGTGTGTCGAGCGACTTGCGGATCCTGACGTCGCCAACCGCGCCATTCTCCAGCACGACGGCTTCCACCTCGACGATGCCTTGGATCTTCGCGCGCTTGGCCTCGTTCGTGTACTGAGGTTTCTCTTCGCGAACGAGGGTCGGCCGTGTGATGCCGGTGGGCCGTGTGATGCCGGTGGCAAGCCCTGGGGGCGGGGTCCCGCGGCGGTAAGTGAACGTCGATCCGGGCTGGGCGCGCTCGCCCGTCTCGGTCGCGCCTTCGACGACCATGGCCCCGTCCGTCATTGAGACTGTTACCGTCCTCGTTGTCCCCGGGTCGCGCGCGGCACGCGATTGGATGACGATCCGGCCATTCGCCCACGACGCCTTGGCGCCGATGTCCGACCACGTCTGGCTTTCCTTGCCGTCCAACTTGTACTTCGCGGTGGTGGTGTTCCCGCCGGCGAGTCGTTCAACGACGATCTCGGTGGCGTCCTGCTTGATGATGCACGTTTGGCCACAAAAGCCGCCGGCGGCCCCGCCTCGGCCCCCGCCCGTGCCGGCGCCGCTTCCTGAGCCGGCCACGCTTCGTTCAAGGAGCGTCCACTGGCCTGAGAAGTTCGGCGTGTCTTGCGCGGACAGATGAGCGGCAAGCGAGAGCAGGCTCGCGACGATCAGGATTGCTCGAGACGGGGCTGCCCAGCCGGAGCCGCGAGCGCTTGGGCCCTTCGACTCGGCCTGCCATGAGCGAGGCCGCATCGGCCGAGTCGAATGGTGCCGGAGGAGGGAATTGAACCCACACTACCCGTCAAGGTAACGGGATTTTGAGTCCGAACTGGGCATCAAACGGCGGGCGGATTATACGTCTTCTTTCAGCGAATTTCGCGGCACCTTGGTTG
>JANOGJ010000490.1:0-6318 GCA_031405995.1 Acidobacteriota bacterium | reverse complement strand
GTTAAATAATACAGGTGCATTAAGATATGAACGTTTTCGAGACATTTATACCCGCGCGTCCGCGATCGTCTTCATGAAGGCGCCGCGGCCCACCTTGACGTCCATCACGAGCGCGCCGATGCCCTCGGCGATCTTCTTGCTCAGAATGGAGGCGCAGATGAGCGGGATGCTCTCGACCGTGCCGGTGACATCGCGCAGCGCATACAGGCGGCGATCGGCGGGCGCGATCTCGTCGGTCTGACCGATGAGCGCGCAGCCGGTCTTGCGCAGGACGCCGCGCATTTCGTCGAGCGTCAGTCTCGTGCGAAATCCCGGAATCGCCTCGAGCTTGTCGAGCGTGCCGCCGGTGTGCCCGAGCCCGCGGCCCGACATCATCGGCACGATCGCGCCGCACGCGGCGGCGAGCGGCGCAATCACGAGCGAGAGCTTGTCGCCCACCCCGCCCGTCGAATGCTTGTCCACCGGCACGCCGCCGAATTCCGAGAGGTCGATGCGCTGGCCCGACCGGACCATCGCGTCGGTGAGCGCGGACGCCTCGTCGAGCGTCATGCCGCGAATCACGATGGCCATGAGCATGGCCGACACCTGGTAGTCCGGCCAGCTGCCGTCGGTCGCGCCGGCGACGAAGGTGCGGATGCCGCCGGCGTCGAGCGCCCCGCCGTCCCGTTTCTGGCGGATGAGATCGACCGCGCGCATGCGGGCCAAGTATAGTGGGAAATCGTGGACGACACGGCCCGGCTCGTGGTCACCACCTTCGTGCTGTCCGCCTCGGCGCTCAGCGCGTACGCGTGGCGTCTCTCGCGCATCGATCCGTCGCAGCCGCAGCGCCTCATCGGGGAACTGCGGCTCGCGCAGTGGGTGGCGATTCTGCTCGCGATGACCGGCGGCGCGTGGCTGGGCCTCGCGGTGCGCGCCAGCGGCGAGCCGCTCGCCGGCCTCGAGGTCACCGTCGCCGTGGGCTGCGGCATCGCCGCCGCCCTGGCGCTCGTGAGCGAGCCGCGCGCGGCGCTCAGCCTCCTCGCCGCGGTCTTCATGGCTCACGCGCTCGTCGATATCGCCCACCGCCCCGGATGGCTCCCGCCGGAGATCGCACCGCGCTGGTTCACCGTCGGATGCGCCGCCTACGACGTGTACATTGCGGCCCTATGCTATTGGGCCAGACGCCGTTGAGAGTTTGAGACGTTGAGACGATGAGAACGAGACTCGCCACGTGCGTCGCCATCGCCCTCGCCGTCGCGCTGACGGTTGCGGCGGCCCCGCAGGCGCAGCCGCCTCGCCTCGTGGTCATCATCGTCATCGACCAGATGCGCGCCGACTACATCGACCGCTACGCGCACCAATGGACCGGCGGCTTGAAGCGGCTCGTCGAGCGCGGCGCGCACTTCACACGCGCGGCGTATCCGTACGGCGGCACGGTGACGTGTCCCGGCCACAGCACGATCAGCACGGGTACGTTCCCGGCGTCGCACGGCATGGTCAATAACGAGTGGGTTGATTGGAAGGCGCGCCAGGTCGTGCGATGCATGCACGACCCGGACGCGCAGCCGGTCGCATTTGGCGGCGGGACGGGCCGCGAGTTCCACAGCCCGCGCAACATGCTGCGGCCCACGTTTGCCGACGAGCTCCGTCGCCAATCCCGGCGGTCCCGCGTGGTGTCGGTGGCGCTGAAGCCGCGTTCCGCGATCGCGCTGGCGGGCCGCGGCAGTCCGAACACCATCGCCGTGTGGGAAGAAGACGACGGCACCATCGCGACGTCGCAGGCGTACACGAGGACGCCCTGGCCCGAGGTCGATCAATTCGTGAGGGCGCATCCGCTGGCGGCGGCGTACGGCGAGACGTGGAATCGCGTGAAGCCGCCCGAGTTCTACACCGGCGTGGACGACGCGCCGGGCGAGGCGTCGCCGGAGCGCTGGGGCCGAACGTTTCCCCACGTGCTCGACAGCCGATCCGGCAAGCCCGACAATGTCTTCGTCACGGCCTGGGAGCGATCCCCCTGGAGCGACACGCATGTGGCTGGACTCGCGATGACGCTGACCGAGAAGCTCAAGCTCGGCACGAGCGGCGCCACGGACTTCCTCGCCATGAGTTTTCCGGCCACCGACACGGTCGGGCACGAGTACGGGCCGCAGAGCCACGAAGTGCAGGACGTGCTGTTGCGGGTGGACGCGCACCTGGGGCGCATCCTCGACCTGCTGGATCGCACCGTAGGTGCGAACCGGTACGTCCTCGCGCTTTCGGCGGACCACGGCGTCGCGATCGTGCCCGAGCAGGCGGCCGCGGCCGGCCTGGACGCCGGCCGCGTCTCGTCGACCGCGATTCGTGACGCCGTGCAGGAGACCCTCGAGAAGACGCTGGGCCCGGGGACGTACTACGGCACCTTGTTGAACTTGCAACTGTTTCTGCAGCCGGGCGTGGCCGCCACGCTGCGCTCGAGGCCAGACGCGATCGCCGCGGTGAAGAGCGCGTTGCTCGCGACCACCGGCGTCGGACAGGTGTACTGGCGCGGCGAGCTGGCGGCGCCCGCCCTGACGACCGATCCCTTTCTCGCCGCCTGGAGGCTGAGCTACGTCGCCGACCGCACCGGCGACTTCATCGTGATCCCCAAACCTAACTGGCTCATCCGCTCGGCCAGCGGCACGACGCATGGCTCGCCCTACGAGTACGACCGCCGCGTTCCGGTGATCCTCTTCGGCGCCGGCGTCCGGCCGGGCCGCTATGCCACGGCGGCCAGCCCGGCCGACATCGCGCCGACCCTGGCCTCACTTGTCGGCATCCGCATGCCCGCCGCCGAGGGCCGCATCTTGACCGAGGCCATCGTCAAGTAGGACGCTCCTCCCACGCGCGCCCAACCCTCGCTCTTCGCTCGACGTGTCCTGCAACTTGTCCGGCGCATTCCGCCGGGCCGGGTGATCACGTACGGCGACCTGGCGCGGATCGCGGGCCGACCGCGGGCGGCGCGGGCGGTCGGCAACTTGATGCGCACCGCGAAGATCCCGGGCCTGCCCTACCACCGGGTCGTCGCCGCCGGAGGCCGGGTGGGCGGGTACGGCGGCTGGCCGAGGATGAAGGCCGCGCTCCTCGCGGCCGAAGGCGTGAAGATTCGGGGTAATCGCATCGTCGATTTCCCTGTCCGACGTCTCCGCGCGAGACCGTAGTTCCGCGGCAACGCGTGGAACCATCGCGGCGTCTAAACCGTTGAATCGAGGTGTGGCAGCCCACGCGGACCTGGCGCTCGCGGAACAGTGCCGGGCGCACCTTCCTGGCGCGTTCGAGCAGCTCTACCGTGCGCACGCGCCACGCCTGTTCGGCCTCGCCTGCCGGATGGTCGGGCGGCACGAGGCCGAGGACCTCCTGCAGGAGGTGTTCCTGACGGCGCACCGGAAGCTGGGGATGTACCGGGGCGAGTCGTCGCTTGGCACCTGGCTCTTCCGGCTGGCGACGAACCACTGCCTGGACCACCTGCGCAGCAAGCGGGCGCGGTTCGCGGCGCTGACCGACGAGTTGGAGACCGAGCCGGTCGCGGCGGGCGCGAGTTCCGGCGCGGTGGTGGGTGTGGTCGATCGGATGGACTTGGAGCGGGCGTTAGCGTCGCTTCCGCCCGGGTGCCGGACGGTGTTCGTCCTCCACGACGTGGAGGGATGCGAGCACCAGGAGATCGCGGCGCTCCTCGGCATCGCGGACGGCACGTCGAAGTCGCAGTTGCACAAGGCCCGCATGAGGCTCCGCGGCCTGCTGGGATCGGCCGGCGGCGTTCGAGGATCGAATTGATGACCACCTGTCAGGACACGGAATCGCGTCTCACGCTGTTCGTGGACGGCGATCTCTCCGCCGATGAACGGGCGGTGGTGGCCGCGCACCTGGACGCGTGCGCCGGCTGCCGTGGCGTCGCGCGCGATCTCGAACGGCTGCGGCGCACGGCGGGCGCGCTCGGTCCGGTGACGCCGCCGGATCACGTCTGGCTCGAAGTCGCCGGACAGATCGGCGCGCCGGGTCCGCGCGCCTGGGTGCGCCGCGCCACGACAGACCCGCGCGTGGCACTTCGTCAGTGGCTGGGTCTCGCCGCCATGCTCGTGGTGATCACGCTCAGCGCGTACGTCGTGCTGCGCACGACGCGTCAAGATCCCGCGGCGACGGCCGGCAACGCGGCGGCCACGGGCTCCGTCCAAGCCCTGACAGAAGAGCTGACGAGCGCCATGCACCACTACGAGAACGCCATCACCCAACTTGAAGCGCTCGCCAAGGGCGACAGCCAGGTGATCGATCCCGTGGTGGCGGCAACGCTGCAGCAGAACATCCAGACGATCGACGGCGCCATCGCCGAGAGCCGCAGCGCGCTCGGCCAGAGCCCCGAGAACGAGCCGGCGCGCGAAAGCCTCTTCGAAGCGTTGAAGAGCAAGGTGGGCGTGCTCCAGGCCACCGTCAATCTCATGAACCAGATGCGCAAGGGCGACCAGGCCGCGGCCGCGGAAGCCGCGGCGGCCTTTGGCAAGAAGTCCTGACCCACGAGGTGATGTTGTGCGACAGACCCTGACTCGAACCGCGATGACCCTGGCCGCCCTGGCGCTTTCGGACGCCCTGGGCCACGGCGCCGCCGCCCAGTCCGTGGAAGTCAAAGTCGTCGTCCCGAAGCAGGCGGTGTACGTGATCCGCGATGTGATCGATCAGGTGATCGACCGGAGGGTCCTGGCCGACGTCACGCGCGACATTTCGGCCGCGATTCGCGAAAGCCTGGCGGGCGCGGGTGATGCGACCCGGGACCTCGCGCGAACGATTCGCGAGTCGATCGCCGACGCCGGCGGCCTGTGGCGCATGTGGGAATCGGCCGCGACGATCTGGCAGGACCGGGACTACCGCCAGGAGCAGACCGACCGCGAGACCAAAACGCTCGCGCTCGGCGCCGCCGGATCGCTGACGATCAAGAACCTCGTCGGCGACATCACGGTGACGGCCGGATCCGGCCGGAGCGCGACGGTCGAGATCCTGCGCCGGTCGCGCGCCCGCACCGACGCGGACGCGAAGCTCGGGCTGGAACGCGTCAAGGTCGAGGTGGACCAGCGCGGCGAGCGCGTGACGATCACCACGCGGTACCCGGACGAGCGCCGGCCGCCCTACGCCGTGTCGGTGGCGTACGTGGTCACGGTGCCGGCCGGCACGCATGTGACGGCCCACACGATGTCGGGCAGTGTCCGGATCAAGGACGTCAAGGGCGACGTGTCGGTCGACGTGGCGAGCGGGGATGCAACGGTCACCGGCGCGAACCGTGTGCCTGTGGTGAAGACGCTGTCGGGCACGATCATGCTCACCGACATTCAAGGTGACGGCCGCATGGACGTCTCGACGCTCAGCGGCGACATCACGCTCGAACGGATCAAGGCCCGTCAGCTGTCCACGTCATCGCTCAGCGGCGACCTCGTGGTGCGCGACGTCGACGTCGACGGCGCCGAGATCACCGTCACCTCAGGCGACGTGGAGTTCAGCGGGGCGCTGTCGCGGTCGGGCAGCTACGAGTTGCGGTCGCACAACGGGTCGATTCGCGTGGTCATTCCGCGCGGCGGATTCGAGCTGATTGCGCGGACGTTCAACGGCAGGATTACGTCGGACTCGAGCCTCGGCATCAAGGCGTCCGCCACGACGCGCACGTCACTGCGCGGCACCGTCGGCGAGGGCGGGCCGTCGCTCGAGGTCACGACCTTCAACGGAAGTATTACGATTTCGAGAAAATAAAAGGGGTCGTACCTCGATCTGTGGAAAACGACCCCTTTGTTTACTTGCTGACCGACAAGTGCAGCAGATAGTTCGTGCCCGCGCGGTTGATCCAGACGCGGATGTAGTCCCCGCCCTTCAGCAACACGGCTGACGCCCCACCGGCGGCCGGCCGCGCGCCGCCCTTGGCCACCGTCTTGGCGTCGGCGGCCGGCAGCACGGTGGCGAGCTCCCGTCCCTTGACCTGGTCGCCCTGGACGAACTCGACCCACTGCGAGGCCTCGGTCGTCTGGCCCACGACAGGCTTGCCTTTGTCGCCGGTCAGGCGCACGGAGTACGATCCCGCGGCCAGGCGCTGCCCGTTCGCAATGACGTCCCGCGCGACGCGCACGCGCCCGAGCGCCGGGCCCGACGTCTGCGCGGCAAGGGTGCCGACGGTGACAACCGCGGCGACCGCCGCCGCTGCGAACCGGATCAGAAACCGGAGTCGAGTCATGGGGGGCCTGCCTCTCTTGCTCAAATCGCCATCAGGTCGAACTGCTCGTGATGCAGCTGCTCGTCGGCTCGCAAAGTGACCTGCCGGCCGACGCTCGTTTCGAGCTCCTTGAATACCGC
>JANOGJ010000284.1:0-1564 GCA_031405995.1 Acidobacteriota bacterium | reverse complement strand
GGCGACGCGCCACCGTGTGCTGACCCTTGACGAGGCCGCGAAACGGTTGACGCTCGCCGATGGCCTGGGCATCCACACCGTTCCGAATCGAACGCTCTGGCAGGCCGCCCTCGTGCGAGCGCACGCGGCCAACGTCGCGGTGTACGACACGCTCGTCGTCGAACTCGCGGTCCGCGAACAGGTCCCTTTGGCCACGTTCGATCGAGCCCTCCTCAAGGCGTTCCCCGACGTCGCCGTCCGACCGGGTGCCCTTGTCGCGAAGTGGGGCTAGGAGCCGCGGCGGCGCGTTCGGCCGACGTGACCGCGCGTACCGAAGGCGCACAGCCGCCACGACGGCTGCAGCAGCCGGGACCGTCCAGACCCAACTCTCCTTGCCGACCGACAGCACTAGCGCGGCCGCGATGCACGCCACGATCGCCGGCTCACCAACCGCACGCCAGTATGGAACGTTCCGGCCCAGGAACCAGCCGAACGTCGGGCCGAGGATCATCCCGTACGCGGCGCCCAAGACCGCCGTGATCCCGTAGATCCACGCGCCGTCCGCTCCAACCAGCAGATCGCCGCCGACCACGCCGAACGCGAGCAGACCGAGCGCGCCAGCAAGGGCCCCGGCGACAGCTCCGAGCACCGCGAGCGCGCTCGTCACACCTGCGATCCGTGCGATCCGGGTGTGGTCCATGCTGGGTCGCCACTCTGCCGTTTTGCGCCGCCAGGCGGCCGCAAGTCCCCAATGGGCGGCATGTTACACCTGCACTGTGCGAGGAGCAGCGGCCGGGGCGGCCTCTGCTATACTGTCGGGCGGTCTTAACGGGGTAGGCTTTGCAGTGGGCCCGTGCCCACTTTTTCTATTTTCGGGCCCCTCGGAGACCTCAACCGGCGTGGTGACTTCGACTCGAAACGCCGTCTCCGAGCCTTTGCGCGCCGCCGTGACGCGCATCGCCCGGAGCTACGGTTTGGACCTGTTCGACCTGCAGTTCCGGCGCGAATCGATCGGCTGGGTGCTGCGGATCGTGCTCGATCGGACACCCGATGCGCCGGTGGAGGCGCCGGCGGGCGCGGTCCCGCTGGCCCCGCTCGCCGAGGACCCGGTCGGCATCGACGAGTGCAAGTCGGTGAGTCACGAGCTCTCGGCGCTGCTCGACGTCGAGCCCGCATTGCTTGGCGAGTTCGACCGGGACTACACGCTCGAGGTGTCGTCGCCGGGGTTGGATCGACCGCTTCGGGGCGAGGCGGACTACCGGCGGTTCACGGGACGGCTCGCGAAGATCGTGACGAGGGCGCCGGTCGGTGGCCAGACGCACTTCATGGGCCGGCTGGCGGGTGTCGAGGCCGGCGAGGTGCTCGTGGCCGAGGGTAAGCGGGTCCATCGCGTTCCGGTCGACGCGATCAGCCGCGCACGGTTAGAGGTTGAGTTCTAAACATGGCTACCACTGAACTGCAGCAAATGATCGACGTCGTGGCGAAGGACAAGGGCATCGACCCGACCATCGTCATCAGCGCGATTGAAGACGCGTACCTGGCCGCCTCCCGCAAGGTCTTCAAGGGCGACGAGGATCTGCGCACG
>JANOGJ010000255.1:0-1723 GCA_031405995.1 Acidobacteriota bacterium | reverse complement strand
CCCCCGTTAGCCATCAGCGCACCTGCGTTCGTCGAGAACCAGGCACTCGTGTACGTGCAGTGTGGTCAGGTCTATAACTACTTTGTGCTGCTCTCACGAGGCGAGAGGGGGGCTGGAAGGTCACGTTGAAGATCATCATCTCTGCGTCTTGATCTGATCGGCGCCGCCGCCCCGTACCCGGCGTACCCGGCGTACCTGCCGTACCCGGTTTACCGCACGTACCCGCGCCGTGCGCTGATCTTGACGCCGGCCTGCTTCACGTCAACGTGAATGGGATGCCACCCCGACGTGGGCGCGCCTGACGGCGCAAACGTCAGCACGTAGCGCCGATTAAAGCGCGCGACGACGCCGGCGAACGCCGCGCCGAGGCCGGGGCCGTCCGGCGCCATGACGATCTCGCCGCCCGTGACGGAGGCGAGCACGCCCGGGAGCTGGTCGCGGTAGAGCGACGGCTCCGCCATCAGCCATTGGTCGAGTTCCGCGGGGACCGGTCGGGCGTCCGCTTTCGCCAACGTCACCGCGTAGACGACCGACTCCGATCGTCGGGCGGCCTCGACAATGGCGGCAGGGGAGAGCCAGCTGGCGGTGTCCACCCCGTCGGTGAAAAACAGAATGAGCCGGCGGACGCCGCTCTGCGCTTTCAGGCCGAGCGCGGCGAAGGCCGTGTCGGCAACCGCGCTGCCGCCACCGGCGGTCACGGCGTCAATCGCGTCCGTCAGCACCTGGCGATTCGCCGACCATCCGGCGCGAAGGGCGACGCCGTGGGAGAACGCCAGGAGGGCGGCTTGGTCGGACGACCGGAGCGCGGCGACCGCCGCCTTCGCGCCCGTCTTCAAGTGATCGAGCAGCGGTCCGCGCGAGCTGGCGCTGGTGTCCAGCGCGAGAAGCAGGTTGACCGGCAAGGTGCTGATGGCCAGCAGTTCGTGCTTCTGCTCGACGCCGGCTTCCTTGACGACGAAGTCCGTGGCGGTGAGGCCGTCCACCGGGACGCCGTCCCGCGTCACCAGCACATCGACCGTGACGAGCGTGGTGCCGGCGGCAAACCGGGGCGGGTCCTGCGCGTGGACCGCGCCGAGGGCGGCGAGCGCCAGGCCCGCCGCCGCGAGCGCGGCCCTACTTGCGAACTTCTGCGCGAAGTCCATCGAACGCGCTCTCCGTGACAGCCAGCCCGAGCGGGTACGCCCACCACGGATCGGCGCCGGCCGCCGCGACGCCCTGCTCGAACATGCGATCGAGTACGGCGGCGGCGGCGTCCCGCTGGTTCATGCGCTGCATGACGTGGGCGAGCGCGATGTAGCCGCTCTGGCCGCCGGGCGCGGCCAGGATGGCGTCGAGGTACGCGCGTGCGGCCGGTTCGAGCTCGCTCCGCCGCTCGAGAGTTCCGCCTCGCATCAGCAGCGCCAAATACTTGATGGCCGATGCGGTCTGCGTCGCCAAGACGTCCTTCAGCAGCGGCTCGGCCGCCCCGTCGTCGCCCCTCAGAATGTGGACGTGGGCCAGGCGGAGCCGGGCCTCGAGCTGAGCCGCATCGGCGGCCGCGACGCGTTGGAAGAGCGCGGCGGCGGCGTTGAGATCGGCGCGGCGCGCGGGCCCGGCGCGCGCCGGATCCTCCAGCGCGCCGCTGGGCGACGACGCCAGGCGCCGCATGGCCTGCGCTTCCTTCACCGTGCCGTAGGCGAGCTGAATCGCCGGGTCATTCGGAATGCGCTCGTTGATGCGCACC
>JANOGJ010000199.1:0-1775 GCA_031405995.1 Acidobacteriota bacterium | reverse complement strand
GCCGCGTCGACCACGTAGTTGACCTTCTTCACGGGCGAGTGCACCGAGTCGATGGGGATCCAGCCGATGCCGAGATCCTCGTCGAAGTTCTTGTCGGCGGCGACGTAGCCGCGGCCGCGCTTGATCCGCAGCTCCATCTCGAGCTTGCCGCCGTCGCTGACGGTCGCGATGTGGGCGTCCGGCTCGAGGATCTCGACGTCGGCGTCGACCTCGATGTCGCGCGCGCGCACCTCACCCGCCCGTGTCGACCGGAGCGTGAGCGTCTTGGCGTGCTCCGAGTGCACCTTGATGGGGATCTGCTTCAGGTTGAGGATGATGTCGGTCGCGTCCTCGACCACGCCCTGGATGGGCGAGAACTCGTGCAGGACGCCCTCGATCTTGACGGCCGTCACCGCCGCGCCTTCGATCGACGAGAGCAGCACGCGGCGCATCGCGTTGCCGACCGTCGTCCCGAACCCGCGCTCGAACGGCTGGGCGTAAAAGCGCCCGAACCGATCCGTCAACGTCTCCCGCTCGAACTCGAGCCGCTTCGGTCGCTGAAAACCCTTCCACAACATGGTGCGTGTCCTTTCGCGCCAGACCTGCGTGTATGGTCACCGGCCTCCCGCTGCAGGTCTGAAGAGCTGCGGGCCGGTGATTGGCGACGCGCCTTACTTCGAATACAACTCCACGATCAGCTGTTCCTGCACCGGCAGATTGATCTGCTGCCGGTTCGGCAGCTGCGAGACCCGGCCCGCCAGCGCCGCTTCATCGACGAGCAGCCACTCCGGCACGCCGCGGCCCTTCACGTCCACCATCGCGTGCTGGATGGCCGGGTTCTGGCCGCTCGTCGCGCGGACGGCGACCGTGTCCCCGGCGCGCACGGCATACGACGGGATGTCCACCTTGCGGCCGTTGACCGTAAAGTGCCCGTGCCGGACGAGCTGCCGCGCCTGGGCCCGCGACGTGGCGAACCCGAGGCGGTACACGACGTTGTCGAGCCTGCGCTCGAGCATCTGCAGCAGCAGGTCGCCCGTAATGCCCTTCTGCCGGTCCGCCGCGTCGAAATAGCGGCGGAACTGGTTTTAGAGCACGCCGGAGGTGCGCTTGACCTTATGCGTATCGCGCAGTTGCACGCCGTGGCCGACCATCTTGGCCTTCCGGGCGCGCCAGTGCTGGCCGGGCACGACATTGCGCTTTTCAATCGCACACTTGTCGGTGTAGCAGCGCTCGCCCTTCAGGAAGAGCTTCATGCCCTCACGCCGGCACAGCCGGCACACGGGACCTACGTATCTCGCCAAACTAGTCTCCTTGGACCTTGAGATCTCGAGGCTACGAGATCTATGGACGAACCTTTACGAACCGGATTTCTTCTGAACGCGCCGAAAGCCTCCCGCGGCCAGTTGACCCGCGAGAAGCTCGGCAGGCCCAACGGGGGCCAGGCTCAAACGCGACGGCGTTTGCGCGGCCGGCAGCCGTTGTGCGGGATCGGCGTGATGTCCTTGATCGAGTTCACCTGCAGACCAGCAGCCTGCAGCGCCCGGATGGCCGACTCCCGGCCGCTGCCGGGACCCTTGACCATCACGTCGATCGAACGCACACCCAATTCCTTGGCGGCGGTGCCCGCATCGCGACCCGCCATCTGCGCCGCGAACGGCGTTCCTTTGCGGGAACCCTTGAAGCCGGCTTTGCCCGCGGAGGCCCAGCCGACCACATTACCCTCGGGATCGGAGATCGACACCTGGGTATTGTTGAAGGTCGCACGAATGAACGCGAGACCGTGAGGAACGACGCGG
>JANOGJ010000189.1:0-3141 GCA_031405995.1 Acidobacteriota bacterium | reverse complement strand
CCTACCCGCACGTACCTCGACGGCCTGGGCGCGCACCTGTTCGGCTACGTCGGCGAGATTAACGACGCGCAGCTCGATCGCGGGGAGTTCGCCGGCCTCGAGGCTGGCGCGGTCGTCGGCCAAAGCGGCGTCGAGAAGATCTACAACGCGTCCCTCATGGGCGAGGACGGCAAGCGCAACGTCGTCGTCAACAGCGTGGGCCGCGAGATCGAGGAGCTGGGGCAGCTCGCGCCCATCGAGGGCAAGCGCGTCCAGCTCACGATTGACTACGACATGCAGCGCGCGCTCGAGGACGCGTTTCGCCAGTCGGGTTTCGCGGGCGCCGGCGTGTTCATGAGTCCGGAGACCGGCGAAGTGCTGGCGATGACGAGCCTGCCCGCCTACGATCCCAATGATTTCGCCGTCGGCATCGACGCCGCCAAGTGGGCCGAGCTCAACCGCGATCCCCTGACGCCGCTCGAGAACCGGCTGATCCGCGGCCGCTACTCGCCCGGCTCCACGTTCAAGGTCGTGATGGCGGTGGCGGGTCTTTCGGAGGGCGTCATCACGCCCGAGACCACCGTCAACTGCCAGGGCGCCGCGACGTTCTACGGCCGGTCCTTCCAGTGCCACAAGAAGGGCGGCCACGGCGTCGTGGATCTGCGCCACGCGATCGAGCAGTCCTGCAACGTGTTCTTCTACACGCTCGGCGAGAAGCTCAAAATCGACACCATCCACAAGTACGCGCGCTTCCTCGGGCTCGTGGGCCGGACCGGCATCGACCTGCCCGGCGAGAACGAGAGCCTCGTCCCGTCGGAAGAATGGAAGAAACGCACGCAGAACCAACCCTGGTATCCCGGCGAGACGATCTCGGTCGCCATCGGCCAGGGCGCCGTGGACGTCACGCCCATCTCGCTCGCGACGATGATCGCGACGGTGGCCAACGGCGGCACGCTCGTCACACCGCACGTGCTGCGCGCCGTGGACGAGGACGGCAAGGGGTGGAAGCCGGCGGCGACGCCGTCCCCGCGATCGGCGCTGCTCATCCGGCCCGATCACCTGCAGGCCATCCGTGATGGCCTCTGGCTCGCGGTGAACGGCCCGCAGGGCACCGCCCAGCGCCTGCGCATGGACGGGCGCGTTGTCGCGGGCAAGACCGGCACCGCGCAGGTCATCTCACTGGAAGGCCGCCGCGCGGCCACGGGCCGGACGACGATGGACCTGCGCGACAACGGCTGGCTCGTCTTCTTCGCGCCGCGCGACAACCCGCAGATCGCCGGCGTCGTCTTCGGCGAGCACGCCGAGCACGGCTACCTCACGGCGCCCATCGTCAAGCACGTCCTCGACACCTTCTTCGCGAAGCGCGAAGGGCGTCCCGTGCCAGTGCACCCGGCGCTTCCCGTGGTGCCGACGAAGACGGTGGCGCCGGGAACCCTGAACCGTGAACCCTGAACCCTGAACGAATCTGGCCATGATCGTCGAACGCCGTCTATCCGCCCACATCGACTGGCCTTTGATCGGCGCGGTGCTCGCGCTCACGCTGATCGGCCTGATGACGATCTATTCGGTGACATGGGACTTTCGGAACGACCAGCCAGGCCCGCGCTTCTGGGCGCAGGTCTACGCGCTGCCGGTGGGGATCGCCGCGCTCGTCGTCTGCCTCGCCATCGACTACCGCACGCTGACGCAACGGTCGCTGCTCATCTATGCCGGCCTCCTCGTCGCGCTGGTCTACGTCATGTACTTCGGCGCGGTGCGGATGGGCGCGCGACGGTGGATTGCGCTCGGAGGGTTCACGCTGCAGCCGTCGGAGTTCGCCCGGATCACGCTGGCGCTCGTGCTCGCGATGTTTTACGGCGAGAGCCGGCGGAGCGCGCGCTCCCTCACCGAGCTGGCCGTCGGGGCGGTGCTCCTCGCCATCCCGGCCTTGCTCATCTTCAAGCAGCCCGACCTCGGGACGGCCGCCACGCTCGTGCCGGTGTTCCTGGGCGTCATCTACGTGGCCGGCCTGCGGCTCAAGTGGCTCGCCGTGGCGGCGCTCGTGTTCGTCGTGGCGTCGCCGGTCGTGTGGCGCTACGGCCTGGAGGACTACCAGCGCAAGCGCGTCAGCACTTTCCTCGATCCCTCGCAGGATCCGCGCGGCGCGGGGCACCAGCAGATTCAGGCCAAGGTGACGGTGGGATCGGGCGGGCTGTTCGGGAAGGGCTTCATGCACGGCACGCAGGGCGGCTACGGATTCCTGCCGGTCGCCGACAACGACTTCGTCTACTCCGTACTCGCCGAGGAGCACGGCTTCCTGGGCGTGCTCGTGACGCTCGGCCTGTTTCTCTTCGTGCTCGTGCGCAGTCTCGAGGCGGCGAAGCTCGCGAAGGACCGCGTGGGGGCCTTCCTGGTCGTCGCAATCCTCTCGGGTTTCGGGTTCCAGGTGGTGTACAACATAATGATGTCGGCGGGACTGGCCCCGGTGAAGGGCCTGACCCTGCCGCTCATGAGTTATGGCGGGTCGTCGCTCGTCGCGACGCTCGCCGCGTTTGGCCTCATCCTCAACGTGCGGATGCGGCGGTTTACGAACTAGGTTTCAGGTCCCACGCGCGCCCATGATTGTTCTGGCCGACAGCGTTCCGGTGTGGAGTCTGGCTGTGCTGTGCACCCTCGCGGTGTGTGCGCAAGCCGGGCTGGCCGGAGGACTGCCGTCCGGGAGCGCGAGGCGGGACCGGTGGAGTCACGCGCATGAACAAGGAGATGATCATCTCCTCGACCAGCCACGAAACACGAGTGGCGATCCTCGAGGACGATCACGTCGTCGAAGTCTTCATCGAACGGGAGCACTCGCGCGGAGTCGTCGGCAACGTCTACAAGGGCCGCGTCTCCAAGGTGTTGCCGGGCATGCAGTCGGCGTTCGTTGACCTCGGTCTCGAACGCGACGCCTTCCTCTACGTCACCGACGTCATCAGCCCGACCGAGGAGTCCCTCGAGGACGACGAGCCGGCTCCGATAGCCTCGCCGGAGCCGGGTGAGACTGCCAATGGTGGACCGGCCGAGGAGGGTGTTGGTGTAGCTGACGCCCCGTTGTCGGCTGATG
Source organism: Acidobacteriota bacterium (assembly GCA_031405995.1). Taxonomy (GTDB): domain Bacteria; phylum Acidobacteriota; class Vicinamibacteria; order Vicinamibacterales; family SCN-69-37; genus JANOGJ01. The sequence goes on along the minus strand of JANOGJ010000189.1, from coordinate 80 downwards.
CCGGCGAGCCGGCGGCGCAACCGGCCGCGGCCAACGGCACGCCGCAGGGCCCATCCGCGCGGGCGGGCCAGGATCGCCGG
>JANOGJ010000173.1:0-11393 GCA_031405995.1 Acidobacteriota bacterium | reverse complement strand
GGAATGTGCCGCTCGTTGCGGAACAGGAGGCCGGACCGAATCACCAGTTCCGTGTCGTCGTAGCGGTACTGGAACGTGAGATAGCGGACGACGGCGAACAGCGTGTACGGGATCAGCAGCCAGATCACCCACATGTCCGAGCCCATGCCCGTTGAGCGCGTGCCGAAGAAAAAGAGGATGCCCGGTACGGCGAACGCGCGGAGCTGGGACCCGAGGTTGAACACGATCGAGAGCGGATGCAGACGGTGCTCAGACGGCATCGTCGCCTTCCCGCGGCAGCAGGTGGTCGCGGATGGCCAGCGCGGTGCCGTGCGCCAGGCCGTGCAGGTTCACTTGCGCGTGATCCGTGCCCGCGGTGTAGACGACGAGCGTGCCGAGTTGGTACTGCCGCTCGAGCGGTCCTTGCGAAACGTCGATGTGCTGGACGCGCGACCGCGGCACGTTGATCACGGTCCGCCACCACACGCCTCGGGTGATCTCGAGGCCATCGTGGAAGACGGTGTACGTGGCGTGCCGGTACGCGATGGGCGGCCAGCGCTGCGTCCACCACACGAGCGCGCCCGTCGCGATCGCCCAGAGCGCGAGGAGCGGCATCGTTGTCCAGCTCGGCAGCGGTGACGCCACGAGCATGATCACGAGCGACACCAGCGCGACGAACGACATCACGGCGGTCGTGATCGTGCCGACGACGCGCTGAAGCGGGATCACGCGGGGGTCGAGGGGCTGCTCGACGCCGATGGCCAGCAGAGAGTCCGTCACGGCTGGATCTGTGGAAAAATCTGAGCCTGGAGCCACGAATGTCAGAGTTTTCCACAGATCGAGGTACGACCCCATTGAAAATGCTGCTGCCGCTGCTCGCTCTGCTTGCCGGGTGCGGCGGCGGGACGCCCGCCGACCCGCTCCCCCAGATCCCGTTCGAGAAATACACGCTGGCGAACGGCCTCGACGTCATCCTGTCCGAGGACCACCGCCTGCCGCTCGTCGCCGTGGATGTCTGGTACCACGTCGGCCCGGCCAACGAGGCGGCCGGCCGCACCGGCTTCGCGCATCTGTTCGAACACATGATGTTCCAGGGCTCGAAGCACGTGCCCGGCGACTCGCACTTCAAGCTGCTCGAGGCCGCCGGCGGCACGGGCCTCAACGGCACGACCGACTTCGACCGCACCAACTACTTCGAGACGCTGCCCGCCAACCAGCTCGAGCTGGGGCTCTGGCTCGAGTCCGATCGGATGGGCTACCTGCTCGACACGGTCGATGAAGCGAAGCTCGCCAACCAGCAGGACGTCGTGCGCAACGAGCGCCGCCAGGGCGTCGAGGGCCAGCCCTACGGCGTCGTGCAGGAGGCGCTCTTCCGGACGGTGTTTCCGGCCGGCCATCCGTACCGCGCCAGCGTGATCGGATCGCACGCCGACATCCAGGCCGCGAAGCTCGGCGACGTGAAGACCTTCTTCAAGCAGTACTACTCGCCCAACAATGCGAGCCTCGCGATCGCGGGCGACTTCGACCCGGCCCGCGCGAAGGCGCTCGTCGAGAGGTACTTCGGGCCGCTCAAGCGCGGCGCGGCGCCGCCGAAAGTGCCGGTCGAGACACCGGCGATCACGGCCGAACGCCGCGTGGTCGTGGCGGATCGCGTCCAATTGCAGCGCGCCTACATGGCGTGGCTGACGCCGCCGTTCATGAAGCCCGGCGATGCGGCGGCCGATGCCGCCGCCGCGGTGCTCGGCGGCGGTCCATCGAGCCGTCTCTACAAGTCCCTCGTCTACGACAAACAGCTCGCCCAGGACGTCACCGCGGCGCAGTACTCGCTCGGCCTGCGTTCGGTGTTTCTCATCATGGCCACGGCCCGCCCGGGGAAGACCGCCCAGGAACTCGAGGCGGCGATCGACGAGGAGCTCAGCAAGTTCCGCGACCAGGGCCCCGACGCGCGGGAAATCGAGCGCGCGAGAAACGCCTTTGAGACGCGCGTCCTCGGCGACCTCGAGTTGCTCGGCGGGTTCGGCGGCGTCGCTGACATGCTCAACCTCTTCAATCACTACACCGGCGATCCCGGTTACCTCCCGCGCTATCTCGACGAGCACCGCACGCTCACGCCGGAGTCCGTCAAGGCGTTCGCGCAGCAGCATCTCCAGCCGCACGCGCGCGTGGTCGTGCACGGCATCCCCGGCCAGCCGGATCTGGGCCGGCCTGTGCCGACGCTGCCCGCCCCCAAGGTCGCGGCCGGCACCGGCGCGGAGTCCATCAACGCGGACGCGCCGTGGCGCAAGGATCAACCGGCGGCCTCGGCCGCGCGGCCTATCAGGCTGCCGACGCCGGCCTCGCTTCGCCTCGCCAACGGCCTGACCGTGCTCCTCCACGAGCGGCCATCCGGCATGCCGGTCGTCTCGGCGCAGCTCGTGGTCCGCACGGGCGGTGACGCCAACCCGCTCGAACGTCCCGGCTTGGCGGGGTTCACGGCCGCCCTGCTCGATCAGGGCACCGCATCGCGCAACGCGACGCAGATAGCCGACGACGTCGCGGTGCTGGGCGCATCGCTCGACCCGTCGTCGTCCAAAGACGCGACGGTGGTCTCCGTCGGCGCGTTGAAGAAGCACTTCCCCGCCGCCCTCGATTTGCTCGCGGACGTCTCGCTGCGGCCGAGCTTCCCGCAGGCCGAAGTGGACCGTCAGCGCACGAGCCGGCTCACAGCGCTCGTGGCGCAAACGCAGGATCCGGACGCGATCGCCAGCGCGGCGGTGCTGGCTGCCCTCTACGGCCACAAGCATCCGTACGGCTACATAGAACTCGGCACGGACGTCGGCTTGAACGCCACGAGCCGCGACGACCTCGTCGCGTTCTGGAAGCGCGGTTTCACGCCCGCGAACGCCGCGCTCGTTGTCGCCGGGCCGATCTCCATGAAGGAGCTGGAGCCGCTGGTGAAGAAAGCCTTCGGCGCGTGGTCGGGCGTGGCGCCGCCTCCCGCCACGCTTGGCGCAACCGAGACGACGCCGGCGAGGGTGGTCGTCGTCGATCAACCGGGATCGCCGCAGACGCAGGTGGTCGTCGCGACCATCGGCCCGCCGCGCGCGACGCCCGACTTCGCGGCCCTGAACGTCCTCAACAACGCGCTCGGCGGGCTCTTCTCGAGCCGCATCAACATGAACCTGCGCGAGGCGCACGGCTACACGTACGGCGCGAGCTCATCCTTCATATTCCGCAAGGGCGCCGGACCATTCTGGATTCGGTCGGCGGTTCGAACGGAAGTGACCGCGCCGGCCGTGGCCGAGATCCTGAAAGAGGTCGGCCGCGTGGTGGCCGTGCCCATCAGCGCGGAGGAACTCACGAGCGCGCGCGACGCGATCGTCCTCGCGCTCCCCGGAGACTTCGAGACCAGCGGCGGAACCACGGCGGTCCTGTCGAACCTGTTCACCTACGACCTCGGAACCGACTTCTACAGCAAGTACCCGGGCCTGCTGGCCGCCGTGACCGCGGAGTACGTCCGTGCCGCCGCGCAGAAGCACTTGGTGCCGGAGCGCATGATCATTGTGGTAGTCGGCGATCGGGCGAAGATCGAGGCCGGGCTTCGGAAGCTGAACCTGGGCGCGATTGAGTATCGCGACGCCCGCGGGTTCCCGTTGAGACCGACCGGCCGGTGACGGCCCGCGACCTCAGGGTCGGAGCCAGGGTGACAGGTCGCCATGCGCAGGCGGTCGGGCGTCGCCCGGCACTGGGGTGATGATCATCGCGAATCCGTAGATTCAATTCCGCCTGATGACCCGCACGTAGAGCGCCTCTTCCGCGGCGGCGGAGAGGTCGACGTCAACGCGCCTCCACGCCTCGCCCGCCCCCACCGTACAGACAGTGTGCCATGTCTCGCCGTCGTCGCTGATTTGGATCAGGAACTCGGCGCCCGGCGGCAGCCAGTACTGCACGAAGGTCTGTCCGAACGACAGGCGCGCAAAGGGCGGGTCAGAGTCGTCGATGTTCCGCAGGGCTGAAGCCCTGCGGCGACGTACGTCAGCGGAACCAGTCCGGCCAGGCGCGTCAGACGTACTGCCGAACGCGACGCCGCCCGGCCTGGGTGTCGGCGCGCCATGTGCGATCGGGCCGAGCGCGCTGGGCTCGAGACACTTCGTCCCCGTGATCGCCGTTCCGGGTGTGGGTTGAAAGACGACGTTATCGAGCTGGATCCACTGGTCCGTGCCGACCGTCGCCGGATAGACCGACAGCGTCGCGTTCGCCCAGGCGATGGTCGCGTAGCCCCGCATCAGAAACGTCTGAAGCGGTGTGTTCGGCGGCAGCCAGAAGGTGCACGCCATCAGATCGCCGAAAAGCTCATCGTGCAGGAGCGCGGTCACGCGCTTGCGGACGTTGCTGGTGTTGCCGAGGTCGAACGTCGCCGTCAGGATCTGTCCGGCCGTCATGGCTTGTCCCGTGGACTGCAGCACGACGCCCGCGGGTGTCCCGGCCGGGCGGTAGAACTCGAATACCCCGCTCGTAATCTGCGACACGATCTGCCCGAACAAGCCCCAGGGCGCGAGGCCGCCGCTGAAGTCGCCGTTCGTGACCAGCGTCGGACCCGGCGCGCCGCCCGGCGCCGCGGGCGCGAGCGGATCGACGCAATCGGTCTCATCGTCGGCCAGCGCCGGCGCGTACATGAGCGTCACGTTGTCGATCCGGTTGAAGCCGCCATCGGCGCCCGCCGTCGCCGCATAGAACGAAATCGTCGCGCCGGCCCAGACCTTCGTCGTGTGCGTGCGCATTGCGTACGTCTGCAGCGCCGTCGCCGCCGGCAGCCAGAAGGTGCACACGGACAGGTCGGTGAAGTCCTGATCGTGAATGAGCACGCTGATGCGGCGGCGCGCGGTGCTGCTGTTCCCGAGCTGGAACGTCGCGGCAATCGGCGCGCCGGCCAGGAGTTGGGCCGTCGTCTGCTGGAACACCACGGCCTGGTTCGTCGTCCCGGGCGGCGGCACGAGCCGGTTGTACTGGAACACGCCGCCGGTCACGTTGAAGTCGATGTAGGTCATGTCCGGCGTCGCAAATTGCAGCCAGTTGCCGGTGCCGGTCGAGAAACTGCCGTTCCGCATCAAGTTGAGGTTCGGCGGCACGGAGATGAACCGCCAGTCCACGATGAACACATCGTCGCGGCCGTTGGTGTCGCCGGGCACAAGGTTGGTCGAGTTCGACTGAAACGCCACGACCATGCCGTCACCCGAGATGTCGGGGATCCCGAGCGACGGCGAGAAGAGATCGCCTGCGATCCCGTTGGGGGTGGTCGACACACGCCGCGTCACGCCCGTCAGGCGGTCGCGCACGTAGACATTCAGGTTTCCTCCGGCGTCGCCGAGCACCAGGCCAGGGGCGCCGGCGAACGCCACGATGCGCCCGTTGCTGCTGATCGTGGGCCGCGTGGCGCCGCTATGGCTGGCTATCGCCACGTTCACGAGTTCCGTCGTGACCGTATTGACGTCATGCACGTACACGCCGTTCGCATGACCTCCCGGGATCAGGGGGGGACCGCCCAGGTAGTCGAACGCGATGACGCTGCCGTCCCCCGAGATGGACGGGTTCCTGCTGCCGCCGGTCGGCCCTTGTGCACCGCCCGTCTGCACGGAGACACGAATCGTCGTGCTGGTCTGCCGATCGTAGCGAAAGACGTCGGCGGCGTTGTTCGTGTCGCCCGGGACCAGATCGGTCGCCAGCGACGAAAAGGCGACGTACCGGCCGTCAGCCGAGATCGCAGGGATATCGGCGCCCGCGGAAACCAACTCCGTCGTCCCGGCCGCAAGGTCGCGCACGAACGCGCCCGTCACGTTGCCAGGCACAAGGTCGTTGGCAAATGATCGGAACGCCACGACCTGCCCATTGGCCGAGATTTTGGGTCGATCGCTCCCGGCGACCGCCTGACCGCCGTTGGTCTTCACCGAGGCTCGAATCGTCGTGCCGCCGGCGCGACTCCGCACGAAGACGTCGACACCCACGTTCGTGTCGTTCGGCACCAGGTTGTTGGCGGTGGACATGAACGCCACCATCTGGCCGTCCGCGCTAATCGACGCGTACGACGACGGGTTGTTGCCCTGGTCGCCGAGGGTGCTTACCGACACGACCTCGAGCGCGCAGGTCAGCCGGTCGACGACATAGACGTCTGTCTCATTGTTGGTGTCGGTGGGAACGAGGGGTGACAACGTGTAGAACACCGTGTAGCGGCCGTCGCCCGACGTCGACGGCTCGAGCGCGTTGAAAATGCCTTGTGGCGACGTGATGGTCCCCGTGGTGCAGGCGCCCGACAGGCGGACCGGATGGGTAACGAGAATCCCGGCCAAGATGACCACGGCGGTGAGCGCTCGGACGACACGACGACCCATGGGCGACACTCCTGACAACCTGACAATAAGAAGGCCGGCGCATTCTACAATAACCGCGCCGGAGGATCCCCGCCGATGCCCTCCCGACGAGAGATGCTGAAGACGACGATTGCCCTGCCCGCCGCCGCCGCGTTCGGAGCCGGTCGCGCGCAAGGTCAGGGCCCGCGAGTCGCCGTCATCGGCGCCGGCGCGTTCGGTGGATGGACGGCGCTCGAGCTCGCCCGCCGCGGTGCGCGCGTCACGCTGATTGACGCCTGGGGCCCCGGCCACGCCCGCGCGAGTTCGGGCGGCGAGACGCGCGTGATCCGCGCGACCTACGGCACCCGAGAGGTCTACACGACCATGGCGCTCCGTGCGCTCGACCTGTGGCGCGCGCACGACGAGCGCTTCGGCCGGCGCTTCTACCGGCAGACGGGCGCGCTCTGGCTGTTCGGCAAGGACGACAGCTTCGGCAAGGCGTCGAGCGCCGGGCTCCGCAAGGCCGGCCAGCTGTTCGAGGAGCTGACGGTGGCCGCCGCGCAACGCCGCTATCCGCAGATCGCCTTCGACGGCATCACCTCCGCGCTGGTCGAACCGAACGCCGGCCTCCTGCTCGCCCGCCGCGCCTGTGAACACGTCGTCGAGCGCGTCGTCGCCGAGGGCGGCGAGTACCGGCAGGCGGCGGTGACGTCGCCGGTCGTGGCCTCGGGCGCGGCGCTGAAGACCGTCAGCCTGGCTGACGGGCCGGCGCTCGCGGCCGACGTGTTTGTGTTCGCGTGCGGTCCGTGGCTCGGGTCGATCTTCCCGGACGTGATTGGCAGACTCGTGACGCCGACGCGGCAGGAGGTCTTCTACTTCGGCACGCCGCCGGGGGACGCGCGATTCAGCGAAGAGACGTTCCCGGTGTGGGTCGACTTCGGCGAGCGCCTGATCTACGGACTGCCCGGCAACGCGAACCGCGGCTTCAAGATCGCGGACGACACGCCTGGCGCGGTGTTCGATCCGACGAACGGGTCGCGCGAGGCGACGCCGGCGGGCCTCAAGGCCATGCGCGCCTTTCTCGCGCGCCGCTTCCCCGCGCTCGCCAAGGCGCCGCTCATCGGATCGGAAGTCTGCCAGTACGAGGCGTCGCCCGATTCGCACTTCATCGTCGACCGCCATCCCGGCGCGCCGAACGTCTGGCTCGTGGGCGGCGGATCCGGACATGGCTTCAAGATGGGACCGGCTCTGGGGGAGATGGTCGCGTCCAACGTCCTCGGCACGTCCGCCCCGAATCCCGTGTTCTCAGTGGCGCGGTTCAAGCAGGTGACGCGGGACCAGGAGAAGTGGTCATGAGGGTCACTCGCCGGCTGTGCCTGGCCGCGCTCGTCGCCGGCGCGGTCCTCTGCGCACCGGCGCTGAGTTTAGATGCGCGGCAGGACCTCGCCAGGGAAAGCCCCGAGCTCTCGGCCATCGTTGGCGAATACCTGGCGCGCGCGATCGCCGGAAGCGGTGGCGGACTCGCGCGCGGCCTGTCGCCCGATCGGATCGACGGGCTCTCCCTCGCGAGAGCCCGTGAGGGCGCGGCGTGGGCGACGTCCCTCCTCGGCAAGCTGCAGGCCCTCAAGCCGGAGACCTTGTCGCATGAGGGCTTCTTGACCTGGAGCGTCCTGGAATTCGACCTCCGGATCGCCGCCGAAGCCGACCGACTCTTCTGGTTGACGATTCCCGTCACGCCGTACTCGTCGCCGCTGCGGGGACTGACGACGCCGTTCTCGTCGTTCGCCTTCCGGACGGCCGCGGACGCGGACACGTATCTCGACGCGCTGAACCAGGTCCCCATCGTCATCGCGGCCTACCTGGCCAAGCTGCGCAGCCAGGTGCAGCGCGGCATCGTCCTGCCGGCCGAGGAACTGCGGCTGGTCGTGCCGTTCGTGCGGACCTTTATTGGGACGCCGCCCCAGAGCGCGTTCAGCGTCGCGGCGGCGCGGGTCGAGGCTCTGCCCGCCGAGTCGGCCGCGGTGGTTCGGCAGCGGGTGGACGAGACGATTCGATCGACCGTGAACCCGGCACTCGAGGCGCTTGTGGCGTACATCGATGGACCGTATCGCGCGCGGGCCTCGGCATCGGTCGGCCTCGGGCAGTACCCGGGCGGACCCGAGGCGTACCAGCATCTCGTCCGGCAGCACACCGGCCTCGATCTGACTCCGGCTCAGGTCCATGAAATCGGCCTGGCGGAAGTCGCGGCTCTGGACGCGAAGTTCGATGAGGTCCGCCGCGCGGCGAAGTTCGCCGGATCGCTCGCGCAGTTCCGGACGTACCTCAAGACCGACCGCCGCTTCTTTCCGAAGAGCGCCGACGAGATCGGCGCGACGATGATGGCGGCCATTCGGCGCATCGAGCCGAAAATGGACACGTTCTTCCTGCGGAAGCCGGCCGCGCCGTACGGCGTGAAGCGGCTCGACGAATCGCTCGAGCAGTCGATGACGTACGGCTACTACCAGGTGCCGTCAGCCGGTGATCCCATGGGGTACTACCGCTTCAACGGATCGCAGCCCGAGTCACGGTCGCTCGTCATGACGCCGGCGATCATCTATCACGAGCTCATCCCCGGTCATCACTTCCAGATCATGTTGCGGCGCGAGGATGCGCGGCTCAGTCCGTACCGCCGCGCTCAGATGCACACGGCGTTTACGGAAGGCTGGGGCATGTACTCGTCCGACCTTGCGGACGAAATGGGGATGTACGACGACCCGTACGCGCGGGCGGGTTGGCTCGCGATGGACTTGTTCCTGTCGTCCCGTCTCGTGGTGGATACGGGCATGAACGCGCTGGGCTGGTCACGCGACCGCGCGATGGCCTTCATGCGCGAGCACACGCTCGAGTCCGACGTCCAGATCGACACCGAGACGCTCCGCTACTCGAGCGACATGCCGGCGCAGGCGCTGGCCTACAAGCTCGGCGCCCGGAAGATCCATGAACTCCGGCGCCAGGTCGAGACCGCGCAGGGCGCGACCTTCGACATCCGCCGCTTCCACGCCTACCTGCTGGACCACGGATCGATGCCGCTCGGCGTGCTCGACGCGCACATCGCGTGCTATCTCACCGAACGGCACCGCTCGCGGTAAGCCGGCGCAGCAGGCTCTTCGGGGAGTCAGCGCTTGAGCAGGTCGCGGATCTCCGTGAGGAGCTTCTGGTCCGGCGTCGGGCCAGGAGCGGGCGCCGCGGCTTCCTTCTTCTTCAGGTTGTTCATCGCCTTGATGACCATGAACATGACAAACGCGACGATGAGGAAGTTGATCAACGCGTTAAGGAACAGGCCGTAGGTCACCACGACGGCCCCACCCGATTTGGCGGCCGCGAGCGACGGATACGGACCGACCACGGTCGCGCCCTCCTTGAGCACGAGGAACATGTTCCCGAAGTCGACGCCGCCGAGCAACAGGCCAAGCGGCGGCGTGAACACGTCGCCGACGAACGACGCGGCCACGGCGCCGAACGCCACGCCCATCGTCAGGCCGATCGCCATGTCGACCAGATTCCCCTTCAACGCAAACTCTTTGAATTCCTTGAACATTCTTCCCCTCCGGGATGTCGGCCTGCGCAGTAAGGCCTAGTCTAAGCCCGCGCCCGTTCGTCCGACAGCAGTACCCGCTGCCGCGACCGGACCGAACGCAGGCGTCATGACGCCCGACATGGTACGATAACTTCGCAATCCAGTCGTCGTTACTGCCGAGGAGTCACATTGTCCGAAGAGCGCCGTCTGCACCCGCGAGTGACACACTTGTTTGTCGGACAGTGGCACGCCAGCTCCGGCGCGGCGCACGTCCGGGTTGGTGACCTCAGCGTCGGCGGTTGCTTTGTGCAGAGTCTGGCTATGCCCAAACCCGGCGAGACCACTTCTGTAACGGTCACCGTGGGCGAGCGGATCTTCACGTTCTCCGGTCAGGTGATCTACCTCGATCCCGGCATCGGTTTTTCGATGAAGTTCGTCGGTATTCCGGAGGCCGAGGCACAAGAGTTGACGCGTCGGCTGGCCGACGTGAAGGTCTAGCGCCGTTCGAAAGTTTTTTTCGATCCGCATCCCGCCGTTTTTTCGCGGCAATCCCAGCCTGAATCCGCGCGCATTACAAAAATGTGCCGAATACCCTAAAGGTCCGCGAAGAATACGCCGATACGTCGCGTGGGTGATCCTTATGCAGGCTACGTCTGACGGTTTTCGTACCCGCAACAGCCGCTCCCAGACAGACGGGCTCGGGCCGACTCAAGCGGGTTTCACACTCATCGAGCTCCTGATCGTTGTCGCCATCATCAGCATCGTGGCCGCGATGGCCACCGCGGGCCTTCTCCGCAGCCGGATGACCGCGAATGAGGTCTCGGCGATCGCGACGATGAAGGTGACGCTCACCGCGCAGAAGATCTACCAGGCGTCATGCGGGCGCGGCGGTTACGCGACGTCGTACCTGATCCTCGGCACGCCGTCGGGACCTGGCGTGGCGTACATCTCGGCCGATCTCGGATCGGTGGCCTCGCCGCAGAAGAGCGGCTACTCCTTCACGATCGCGCCCGGCGCGGGTGCCGGGGCGGGCCCCATGGACTGCACGGGGATCGCGACCATGAGTGCCTTCTACGCGAGCGGCACGCCCTGGTCGACGACGACAGGCACGCGCCGGTTCGCCGTGAACGCCGCGGGACAGATCTGGCAGACCTTTGGCGGCGCGGCGCCGACCGAGCCGTTCGGCCCACCCTCCGTTCCGATTCAGTAAGGACGCGCTCCCCCACCCGGCCGGCGATTCGCCCGAAGGGCAATCGCCGCCGGCTCGGGCGGTTCTACCCCGGTGGGACCGAAACCGGCCGTAGGATTAGAATCGATTCGTGCGCGCCCTTGGCCTGCTCGTTCTGCTGCTGGGAACCGGCGCCTGCGGCGGCGATTCGCCGCCGGCCCCTCAAGCCACGACCATTGCGGTCACGGTCCAGGCCGCGCGTCTCGAGAACCTGCGCGAGGTCATGACGGCGGCGGGACTGGTGGTGCCGTCGGCCCTGGCGGATTTCATCGTGATCGCCCCGGAGACGGCGGAGATCGTCGAGCTG
>JANOGJ010000117.1:0-3904 GCA_031405995.1 Acidobacteriota bacterium | reverse complement strand
GGACCTTGTGCCGGCGGTGCGGGCCTTCAACGCACGGCTCCACGCCGGCGGCGTGTCGCCCGCGATGCAGTTCGCGGAACAGCCGACGCCGGCGTGGCTCCCGCGTCTGGCGGGCAGGAAGATCTATCAGGAATTCTTTCTGGCCGTGGACGGCGCCGACGTACGCGGCGGGTTCATCCTCAAACACCAACCCTTCTCGCTGGGCGGCCAGATGGAGGACGTGCCCTTCTACCACGGCCCGGTGTCCGAGGGCATCGTCAACCGGGCGTTCGCGACGGTGGGCGTGCAGATGGTGCGGGCCGCGCTCAAAGCCGAGCCCAGGTTGTTTGCGCTGGGTATGGGCGGTTTCGACCGGCCGCTGCCGCAGATGCTCAAGGCGCTTGGCTGGCGGCTGGAAGCGGTGCCGTTCGCGTTCTACGTTTGCCGGCCCTCGAAGGTCTTCCGGCACGTGGCCGCTCTGAATCGAACGCCGGCACGGCGGTTGGCGATGCGCGTGGCGAGCTGGACGGGCGGCGGGTGGGTCGGTGTCACCGCGATGCAGGCGTCGCGGGTGTCGGCGCCGGGCGCGCCGGCCGAGTGTGAAGTCGTGGATCGGTTCTCCGGCGGCCACGCCGCCTGGGTCGACGAATTGTGGGAGCGCGCCCGCGGCGAGTACGCGTTGGCGGCGGCGCGCGACGCCGAGACGCTGGACGTGCTCTATCCGGCGCGGGAATCACGATTCCTGCGTCTGCGGGTTCGGCGCGCGGGGACGACCCTCGGTTGGGCGGTCGTGCTCGATACGAAGATGGAGGCCGACCCGCACTTCGGCGATCTGAGGCTGGGGTCCATCGTCGATGCCTGGGCGCATCCGGATGAGGCGTCCGCGGTCATCTGGGCCGCGCGGCGCTGGCTGAGTCGGCGCGGCGTCGACTTGATCGTCTCGAACCAGAGCCATGCCGCCTGGCTGCGGGCCTTGCGGCGGGCCGGCTTCTTGAACGGACCATCGAACTTCATCTTCGGGGCGTCGAAAGCGCTGGGTGATCGCCTGGGTCCGGAGCACGCCGGCGTGCAGCACCTCCACTGGACTCGCGGCGATGGCGACGGTCCCATTCACCTCTGAAAAAGAAGAGGAGTGACGTGAGAGCGCTGGCCTTGATGTACCACGACGTCGTGCCGCGAGGGCGGCCGGAGGCGAGCGGCTTTGCCGGTCCGTCGGCGGACCACTACAAGCTCGATCGCGAGGTCTTCCGCGCGCAGTTGGACGCGCTCGCGGCGTCGGCGCCGCGGCCGGTGGTCGCGAGGGTGGACGAGGCCGATTTCGCCGCGCGGCCGTGGCCCGTGTTCCTCACGTTCGACGACGGCGGCGTGAGCGCGCACGAGCCGATTGCGTCGTGGCTCGAGGAACGCGGCTGGCGCGGCCATTTCTTCGTCACGACCGATTGGATCGGGAAGCCGGGCTTCCTGGACGCCGGCCGTGTGCGCGACCTGCACGCCAGGGGGCACGTCATCGGCAGCCACTCGTGCTCCCACCCCACGCGCATGTCGTCGTGCGAACCCGTCCAACTCCTGCGTGAGTGGCGCGACAGCGCGGCGCGCCTTGCCGAGATCGTCGGCGAACCGGTGCGCGTCGCGTCGGTGCCGGGCGGCTACTACTCTCGGACGGTCGCGGAAACGGCGGCTGAGGCAGGCATCCGGTTTCTGTTCACCTCGGAACCGACGCCAGTCCCGCAATCGGTGGGCGGCTGCCTGGTGCTCGGCCGTTATGTGGTGGCGCGAGGCACGTCGACGGCGGACGTGGTCGGACTCGCCACGGGCTCCGCCACGCCGCGGTTGCGACAGGCGGCGGTCTGGACCGTCAAGAAGGCGGCCAAGACCGTGGGCGGTCCGGTCTACGTCACGATCGGCCGGCTGCTGCGCCGGCGCCGGCGTCCGGAGCCTCCTCGGTAAGAATCCGGTCGAACTGCCGCGCCACCTGTTCCCAGGAAAAGCGCGTGGCCACCAACTGCCAGGCGGCTTCGGCGAGCTTCTGCCGCGCGTCCGCGTTGGCGAGCAGGTCCAGACACTCATTCGCGAACGCCTCCGCGGTGTCGGCGACCCGTAGGTGGGTTCCAGGTTCGTATTCGAGGCCCTCGGCGCCAACGGTCGTGGAGACGATCGGGACGCGGGCCGCCATCGACTCGTAGATCTTGAGGCGCGTGCCGCCGCCGATGCGCAGGGGCACTACGGAAATGGCCGCGCCCCAGAGGTGCGGCCGAATATCCGGCACCGTGCCCGTGATGATCAATTGCGGATCGCGGCGCGCCTGCTCGAGCAGGTCGTCGGCGGGATTCCGGCCAATCACCGCGAACGTGGTCGCCGGCCGGCGCGCGCGGATTCTCGGGAGAATCTCCGTGAGGAAGTACGCGACACCGTCTCGGTTGGCCATCCAGTCCATCGATCCGACGAAGGCCAGGTCGGCGCTCGGCTTGGCGGCGCCCGTGGGCGTGAAGTACTCGAGGTTCACGCCGGTGGGAATGGCGGACACACGCGAGACGCCGAATAGCTCGCGCATCCGCGTCGCGTCGGTCGCCGAGACGGCGACGATGTGTCCGGCTTGCCGGCACGAGCGTCCCTCGAAGTCGAACATGCGCCGCGCCTGGAGGCCGAAGTAGAGGCGTCGCACGGGATCGGCCGCCGTCTCCGCGTACCGGCGCCAGATGACTGTCTCGACGTTATGTTGGAACAGCAGCGCCTTCGGGAGGTCCGGAAAGTACGTGCAGGGCGTCAGGTGATCGACGACCGCGCGGTCGAAGCGCTCGCGCACCATGAGGTCCCGCAGCTCGCGGCCGAGCGCGCTCGAGCGGTAGCGGGACATCGCCACCGGCAGCGACGAGAACACGCCCGCGGCGACCTGCGCGTAGAAGGCCGCCGAGTGGCGCGGCGGCACGGCGTGGCGGGACGGGTACGACTTCGTGCTGTATTCGTGACTGCGCGCGGGGCCATCGGGGTACGCCGGGTCCTCGATCGCGACGAAGTGAACCTCGTGCCAGCGGTGCAGGTACCGCAGCATCTCCAGCGTGCGGATCGAGCCCCCTTTGGTCGTCGGGTGCATGAAGTTCGTGTTGACCCACAGGACCTTCATCAGCTCCGGCCCCTCTGGAACTCGCGATGCCACGCCTGGGTGGAGAGCACCGTCACCCACGTCAGGCTGTCTCGATGGCTGATGGGCCGCTCGAGCCGCACGGCCTCCGTGAGCTTGCGCGTCAGATGCGCGACCTTCATGGGGTCGAAGTACCCGTAGTCGCGAACGACGGCCTCGTCGAGGAGCGCCGTGACGTACTCCGGTTTGTCGGTGCCAAGGAACGCGACGGCATCGGGCGCGCGGTACGGCTGTTTCGGGCGGTTCAGGATGTCGGACGGAATGAGGCCGCGGGACGCCTCCTTGAGCAAGTACTTCTCGTTGAGCACCCGCATCTTGAGCCGCGGGTCGAGCCGGTTGGCGAACTCGATCACCCGGTGATCGAGGTACGGGAACCGGCCCTCGACCGAATGCGACATCAGCATCCGGTCCCCTTGTGAGGACAGGAGGTAGCCCGACATCAGCGTGCGCGATTCGAGCAACTGGGCCCGGTGGAACATGCCGAGGCCGCGCAGGTCGGGACCGAGCCGCTCGGCGACGCGCTCGCCGGGCGTCGCGGGCCCGAAGCGCTGCCGGAAATCCGTCGTGAGGAACTCCTCGGTCCACGCGCCAGTAATCCACCGCGTCTGGTGCGAAAACGCCAGGTCCGATGGGTTGTCGTCGATCGCGCCGAAGTAACTCTTCAGGATCGAGACGGACTGGGTGCGCGTGAAATCCAGGTAGGGGTAGGGGTAGAGCCGCTTCAGGAGCAGCGGGCGCCACGCCGACGTCCGGTTGGCCGCGCAGAAGGCGCGGATCTTGGCTTCC
>JANOGJ010000112.1:0-1529 GCA_031405995.1 Acidobacteriota bacterium | reverse complement strand
CGGCGATGATGCGCTTGCGTTGCTCGTAGCGCCTCTCCCTGCCCTGGTCTGGGGGTGGCGCCAGTGGATACGCACCGCGGAACGCGGGCCTTTTGGCAGGTCCGTTCTTGTCATCTCCACCGTAGCGTACTTGCTTGCATTGTCACCGGTAGCGAGCGACCTCCTGATTGGAGAGCTCTATGGCGCCCGGCGATCTGTGACGATCTATGTGTGCCTGGGCTTGATGATCTCACTGGCCGTCGTTTCTATGTGTCGACGCACGCCCAGTCGTCCCTCGCTCGTTGTCGCGACCGGATTGGTGGCCCTGGTCTGGGCCTACATCTTCGTCGTGAGTTCGATAGGGTGAGTGGATCTGAGTAAGCATTTGACACGCGTGCAAACGTAATGGCCACACTGCAATCAAGAAAGAGCAGGTGAACCGGACCGGCTGCATCGGAGAGTCCCGAGTGTGACTCACGTCGTGACGCTCGCGGGCACGGGGCCTGCTTGCGTTCGCCAACCCAACCGGCCGACGTCGAGACGCGGCATCGCCCGCGCGTCCGACCGCCTGATCCCGCCAGCTTGCGCACCTACTATTCCCGGTGCGAGAATGCCCGAGCCGAACGGTCGTCCTTTTCGGCTGGAGAGTCTTACATGAAGCGTGTGCAGGTGGTTCTTGCGGCAGCCTTGGTGTTGATGGCCGTGGCGATTGGCCTGGGGCAGGGCCAAACCGGGGCCGATCGGCTGACGGCGGACGTGTTTGCCGGCATGCCCGTCCGGAGTATCGGTCCCGCCCTCGTCACGGGGCGCATCGTCGACATCGAGATCGACCCAAAGAACACGAGCGTCTGGTACGTGGCCTCGGCGTTCGGCGGTCTCTGGAAGACGGTCAACCGCGGCATCACCTTCGAGGAGATCTTTCCGCGCTCAGGCCAGGTCGAGGCGTTCTCGCTCTGCTGCGTCGTCATCGACCCGAAGGACTCGAACATCGTGTGGCTCGGCACCGGGGAGAATGCCAGCCAGCGCAGCGCGCACTTCGGCACCGGCGTTTACAAGTCGACCGACGCAGGCAAGAGCTGGAATCGCGTCGGGCTCGAGAACTCGGAGCACATCGGCAAGATCCTGATCGACCCGCGCAATTCGAATGTCGTTTACGTCGCGTCGCAGGGGCCGCTCTTCTCGGCCGGCGGCGACCGCGGGGTCTACAAGACCACGGACGGCGGCACGACGTGGACGCGCGTCCTGCACGTGAACGACGACACGGGCATCAGCGACATCGTGTTCGACACGAAGAACTTCGACATGATCTTCGCGGGCAGCTACCAGCGCCGGCGTCACGTCGGCCAGATGATCGGCGGCGGGCCGGACGGCGGGATTTGGAAGACGACCACGGCCGGGAAGGCGTGGACGAAGCTGACCGTCGGGCTGCCGCCCGGCGAGGTGGGGCGCATCGCGCTCGCCGTCGATCCCAAGAAGCCGGGCCGCGTGTACGCGTTGATTGACGCGAAGTCTTCGGGCGGAGGCGGACGGGGGGCCGGACGCGGCGCGGG
>JANOGJ010000111.1:0-1786 GCA_031405995.1 Acidobacteriota bacterium | reverse complement strand
ATCGTCACGCTGGTCGACAACGTCGAGCGGTTGAAGCTGGATTTCGAGGCGCACGTGCTGGTCCACGCGCCAAATCCGGATACGCCGCAGACGAAGGCGGATCTGTTGGCGCTGGCGAAGCGCGCGGGCAGGTAGGGCGTTGCTGCTGCTCGTGATCGCCCTGTTGAGCCAGACGGCGCCCGCGACACCGGACCTGAAGCTCGTCCGTGTCTACATCTTCGCGGAGGCCGGCGACGACGCGGTCAAGACAGCCGCGCTGCGCGAGTCGGTCAAGGACCTGTCGGCGGGACTTGCGGCGAAGAAGAAGTCCGTCGTGATCGTCGACGATGAGGATCGAGCCGACGTCGTCCTCGAGGTCATCGAACGCACACGGACGGTCCCCAGGGTCGTGTTTGGCCTGGCCGCCAGACCCGGCCAGCCTTCCAGCGGCGTCCCGCCTCCGGTGCGTGTGGTGCACCTGCGCGTGACGCTGACCCATCGCGACGAGTCCGTGAAGTTGGCGAACAAGAACGCGCCCCTCGAGTCGGCGGGCGGCTGGAAGGCCGCGGCAGACGACATCGTCAAGCAGTGCGAGCGCTGGATTGCCGACAATCACGCGCGGCTGCTCGCTAATCGCTGACAGAGGACCGACTACTTCGCGCGAACCAGTTCCCAGTACTCCCTGAACTGACCCTTGGCGAAGCCGTCGACGAGACTGCCAATCGGCTGGACGAGCGACGCGCTGTTGTAGCCCGGCGCGGGCGACGCCGCGCCGCCGAACACGCTGCGAATGACCACCGCGCGATCGGAGCGCGGCACCTGACGGAGATTGTCGACGAACCGCGCGAAGCTGCCCTCACGAAACAGATAGAACTCGACGTTCGACGCGTAGAACGCCGAGAGGCGCTCGCCGCGACGGGTGAGTGACTTGCCGATGGCCACGAGCGCGGAGGGGCCCGCGAGGTTGCCGACGACGGGAATCACCAGGTCGCGGTCCTGCAGTCCCTTCACGAATTGGAAGTCCGCCTCGGAGGCGAGGAAACTCCGCTGTGCGCCCGCGCGATCGACCTCGAGCATCAGGTCGCGATACGTGGGGTAATTGACCTGCGGCGCGCGGCCCGCGCTGTTGAACTGGAGCGACAGGCCCGCCGCGATGAACTGCTGGTGAAACCGGGCGATCGTGTCGCGGTCGGCCGCCGACAGCGGCACGCCGGTCGCCGCGAGCCGCTCGGCTACGCGCGTCCGCAGCGCCCCGAGCGCCGGCGCCGACAACGGCCGGGCATCATCGACATAGGCGGCCAACGCGTCGATCGGTCTCGCCGCCCAGCCTGTCGCCGGATCGGGTGGGGGGCGCCCGAACAGCAACGCCAGATACTCGACGCGCGTTCGCGCGATCGCGAAGAGGGACTTGAAGAGCAGGTGCAGCAGCAGGTTGTCACGCCGGATGTCGAGCATGAACGCCACGGCCGGCCGGACGTGCGCCACGTACGAGAAGTTCTGATCCGGACCGACGCCGACGTAGGCGCCGCCCTTCACGCCCGCCGCGGCCAGATCCGGAATCACCTGCAGGTACGACCGCTCGTTGGAGATGAGATTGTCGGTGTCGAAGTAGCCGCCGGGCTCGGAGAGCGCGGCGATTTCGGCCGCGAAGCCGCGGGCGGCGACGGGCGTCGGCGCCTGAGCGAAGGGGCCGGCCGCTTGTGTCCCAAGCGCTCCGAGCAGCGCCGCGGCGGCCGCGCCACTCGCGACGGCCGCCCTGGCGAGGCGCCGCAGAACGGCCGCGCGGGAAATCAGCGCCGTTCCATCC
>JANOGJ010000097.1:0-7190 GCA_031405995.1 Acidobacteriota bacterium | reverse complement strand
CGGCACGCCTTGACCGCGATACCGATCGAACTCGCGCACCGAGACCAGCGTCTCCGGCGCGTTCGCCCGGATCGTGCCACGAACCTCGGCGGCTGGCAAGCGTTCGTCGACGACGATCGACACGTCGCGCACGACCGACGGGTGGCGCGGGAGCGGCGTGATGGCGGTGTGCCCTGGCGGGGCGGCCAGCGCGGCGGCGCCGAGGTCGAACTCGCCCCCGAACACGGCGTCCGAGCCCGGCAGGCCGAGCGCTTCAACGAGGCCGGCGCGGAATTGGCCCACCCAGCCGACGGCGGCCGGCGTCGGCGCGCCGGCGAGGAGTTCCGCGGAGCGTCCACGGATGAACCACGGCAGCGCGTCGGTCGCGTTCGCGCGCACGCTCAGGCCGAACGCGTCCGCCACGAGCTCAGCCACCCCCGTCGCGTCGAAGAGATCCACCTCAACCGGACGCTCGCTCCAGTGATGGCCGCGCGACCCGGTCAGGACCCAGCCCACGCGGGCGCGCTCGCCGGAACCGAGGAAGGCCGCGCCCAGCTCGAACAGTTTGACGGTCTCCGACTCCCGGCGCCGGCTGTACGCCAGAGAATCGAGTAGGCCGGGCAAGAGCGACGGTCTCAGCACCGCGAACTTCTCCGACAGCGGATTCGCAATCGGCAGGGCCGACTGGCCCGCCGGGACGAACGGCTCGGCGGCTTCGGCGGCGATGAAGGTGAACGTGACGGCCTCCTGCAATCCGGCCCCGACGAGCAACCGCCGGATCCGGCGGTCCCGGACGATGCCGGGCGAGGGCGGCGGAGCCGGCACGCGGACGGCCGGGAACGAGGGCGGGATGCGATCGAATCCCCAGTGGCGGCCGACCTCCTCGATGAGATCCGCCTCGCGGCTGACGTCCACCCGGAAGGCCGGCACCTCGACTTGCCAGCCCTCGGGCGAATCCGACAGCTTGAAGCCGAGCTTGGAGAGGAGCCGCACGACGTCCTTATCCGGGACCGTATCGCCGAGGAGCCGCGCCAGCCTGGCCCGCCGCAGCGTGACCCGCCGCGCCACCGCCGCGCGCGGATAGACGTCCGCTACGGTGCCCGTCGCCTGGCCCGCCCCGGTGTCCTTCAACAGCGCGAGCGCGCGCTGCATCGCGCGGACCGGCGCGGTCAGGTCCGCGCCCCGCTCGAACCGCGACGAGGCCTCGGTCTTGAGGCCGAGCCGCTTGCTGGTCGTGCGCACGGTCGCCGGCTGAAACCAGGCGCTCTCGAGCGCGATCCGTTTCGTCCCGGCCGAGACCTCCGAGTCCCGGCCGCCCATCACGCCGGCCAGCGCCACGGCCCCTTCGCGGTCGGCGATGACCAGCATGGTGTCGTCGAGCGCCCGCGCCTGTCCGTCGAGCGTCGTGAGCTTCTCGCCCGCGCGCGCGCGACGCACCCGGATCTCCGGTCCGCCGAGTTTCTCGACGTCGAACGCGTGCATCGGGTGGCCCATCTCGATCATCACGTAGTTGGTGATATCGACGACGTTGTTGACGGGCCGGACGCCGACGGCCGTGAGCCGCGCGGACAGCCAGGGCGGCGACGGCCCGACGCGGACGTCCGCGCCCGCGAGCACGTAACGGCCGCACCCGGCGTCGCCGATGGAGACGGGCACCGGCGAGGGCCCGGCCGGCGCGACCGGCTTGCCGTCGCCCGGCGCCGGCTTGAGCGCGACGTCGAACGCGGTCGCGGCCTCCCGCGCCAGGCCGTACACGCTCAGGGCGTCAGGACGGTTGGCGGTGACCTCGACGTCGATGACCTCTCCGTCGACCGACGCCACTTCGAACCCGCACGACCCGAGCCGCGCCGCGACTTCCGCCGGCGTGCCCGGCACGTCGGCGAATTCCTTCAACCAGGAGAGCGGGACCTTCACAACGCCACCTGGCCGAGGAAGCGCACGTCGTTCTCGTAGAACATCCGGATGTCGTCGATGCCGTACAGCCGCAGCGCCAGGCGTTCGATGCCGATGCCGAACGCGAAGCCCGTGAATCGCTCCGCGTCGTAGCGCACGGCCTCGAAGACCGCCGGGTGCACCATCCCGCAGCCGAGGACTTCGATCCAGCCGGACTGCTTGCAGAGCGGGCAGCCCTTCCCCGCGCAGCCCTGGCACTCGACGTCGAGCTCGGCCGACGGCTCGGTGTACGGGAAGAAGCTCGGGCGGAACCGCGTCCGCACGCGGCCCTCGAAGAACCGCTCGGCAAACTCCTGGAGCGTGCCCTTCAAGTCGCCCAGGCTCACGCCTTCGTCGACGACGAGGCCCTCGACCTGCGTGAACATCGGCGTGTGGGTCGCGTCGATGCCGTCGCGGCGGTACACGCGTCCGGGCGCGATGATGCGCACCGGCGGCGGGTGCGACTCCATGTACCGGATCTGCATGCCCGAGGTGTGCGTGCGGAGGAGCGTCCGGTCGCGGCCGCCTTCGGGCGCCGCGACCGCATGCGCCAGATAAAGCGTGTCCTGCATGTCGCGCGCCGGGTGCTCGGGCGGCATGTTCAGCGCTTCGAAGTTGTGCCAGTCGTCCTCGAGTTCGGGGCCCTCGACGACCTGGTACCCGAGCGCCTGAAAGATGTCCTCGACGCGCTCCCGGACCAGCGTGAGGGGATGACGGCGGCCCGTGGCCGGACGGCGCCCGGGCAGCGTGACGTCCACCGCGCCGGGCGGCGGCGCGCCGGCCGCGAGCACTTTCGCGCGCGCGTCCAGCTCGAGTTCGACTTCCTGCTTCAGGCCGTTGGCGCGGGCGCCGAGCGCGCGGCGATCGTCGGGCGGCGCCGTGGCGATCGACTTGACGAGCGCGGTGACGCGGCCGTGGCCGCGGCTGAGGAAGTCGTCACGCACGGCCTCGAGCTCCGCGGTCGTGCGGGCCCCGGCGAGCGCCGCGCGGAACGCCTCACGAAGCTCGTCGACGATTCTCATGCGGACCGGGCTACCTGCGCCGAGCCGTCACGTCAGCGCGTGGGCTGGGCTTGGTGCGCCTGCTTGGCGAGCGTCTCGAACGCGGCGGGGTGGTGCACCGCCAGCTCCGCCAGGCTCTTGCGGTCGAGCCCGACGCCGGCGACCTTGAGGCCGCGGATGAACTGGCCGTAGCTCAGCCCATGCAGGCGCGCGGCGGCGTTGATGCGCACGACCCACAGGCGCCGGAAGTCCCGCTTCTTGCGGCGGCGTCCGGAGAACGCGTAGTTCAGCGCCTTGTCGACGGCTTCTTGTGCCGCCTGATACAGCTTGCTCTTCGTGGCGTAGTACCCCTTCGCGCGCTTCAGGATCCGCTTGCGCTTGGCGCGGCGATGGGTGCCTCTCTTTACGCGGGGCATGGTTCCAAACTCCTCAGTCGTTCGTCAGTTAGTCGTACGGCAGCATTCGTCGGAGTCGCCGGGCGTCGGCCGGCGAGACGACCTGCATGCCCCGCATGTGGCGCTTGCGGCGCGTCGGCTTGCTCGTGAGGATGTGCCGCTTGAACGCCCGCGGGCGCATGAACTTGCCCGTGGCGGTTTTCTTGAAGCGCTTGGCGGCGCCGCGATGACTCTTCAGTTTTGGCATGTCGTGCCCGACCCCTCTAGTGTTTTTTCGCGCCTGGCCTCGGCGCGAGAATCGTGTGTAACTGGTTGCCTTCTTTTTGCGGCTCCGACTCGGTCACCGCGACGTCGTCGAGATCGCCGATGAGCCGGTCCAGAATCCGCCGCCCGATCTCCGGGTGCGCGTTCTCGCGCCCCCGGAAGAAGATGGTCGCCTTCACCTTGTCGCCGTCGGCCAGGAACCGTTCGATGTGCTTCTTCTTGAACTGGTAGTCATGCTCATCGACCCTGGGCCGGAACTTGATTTCCTTCACGTCGATCGTGCGCTGGTGCTTCTTGCCCTGCCGCGCCCGCTTCTGCTGCTCGTACTGGAACTTGCCGAAGTCCATGATCCGGCACACCGGCGGCACCGCCGTGGGCGAGATCTCGACGAGGTCCAACCCTTTCGTGCGCGCGAGCGCCAGCGCCTGGGGTGGCGGCATGATGCCCAGCTGCTGGCCGAGGTCGTCGATGACGCGAATCTCCCGAACCCGGATGCGTTCGTTGATCCTCGTGCGGTCGTCTCGTCGTGGACTGCGGTCGAAAGCGATAACACCCTCCTCGAATTACGTGACGGCCGGCGGCGCGTGCCGATCGGCGCCGCCCCGGGCGGCCACTTCGTGACGCGCCGCGGACACGAAATCGGCGACAGCCTGGGCGCCCTGGTCCCCGCCCGCCCGAGTGCGGACGGCGATGGTGCCCTCGGCCGCCTCCCGATCCCCGATCACCAGCATGTAGGGGACCTTCTGCAGCTGCGCCTCTCGAATCTTATAACCGATCTTCTCCTGGCGCCTGTCGAGCTCGGCCCGCAGGCCACCGGCCTCGAGCGCGGCCAGGACCTGCTCGGCATAGGGCAGGTGTCGGTCGGCGATGGGCAGAATCACGGCCTGAACGGGCGCCAGCCACAGCGGAAACGCCCCGGCGTAGTGCTCGAGGAGCAGGGCGATGAACCGCTCGAAACTGCCGAAAATCGCCCGGTGAATGACGACCGGCCGGTGCTCGGTGTTGTCGGCGCCGATGTACTTCAGCTCGAACCGCGCGGGCAGCTGGTAGTCGAGCTGGATGGTCGCGCACTGCCACCGGCGCCCGATGGCGTCGGTGACGTCGAAGTCGATCTTCGGCCCGTAGAACGCCCCGTCACCCTCGTGGACGACGTAGGGCACGCCGGAGGCGTCGAGCGCGCGCCGCAGCTCGGCCTCCGCGTGATCCCAGGTGGCCTTCTCGCCCAGGAACTCGGCGGGCCGCGTCGCCAGCTTCACCTCGTAGGCCAGGCCGAAGTCGCCGTACACGCGGCTGACCAAGCCCAGCAGGCGGCCGACCTCGTCGCCAATCTGCGACTCCATGACAAAGCAGTGGGCGTCGTCCTGCGAGAACTGGCGCACGCGCGTGAGGCCCGAGAGCACGCCCGACGCTTCGTTCCGATGGAGCGGCGTCTGTTCGTGGAAGCGGAGCGGCAGATCGCGGTAGCTCCGCACCTCGCTCCCGAACACGAGCATGTGGCCCGGGCAGTTCATGGCCTTCACGCCCATCTCGACGTCCTCGGACTGCACGAGGAACATGTTCTGGCGATAGTGCTGCCAGTGGCCCGACGTCTCCCAGAGCGCCTTGTTGTAGATGAGCGGCGTCTTGATTTCCGTGTAGCCGGCCGGGAACAGCACCTCGCGCATGTACGCGCCGAGCACGTTGTAGAGCGTGGTGCCCTTGCCGAGCCAGAACGCCGCGCCCGGCGCCCAGGGATGGAACGTGAAGAGGCCCAGGTCCTTCCCGATGCGGCGGTGATCGCGCCGCTTCGCCTCCTCGACCCGGTGCACGTACTGCTTCAGGTCGTCGTCCTTGGAGAACGCGGTGCCGTAGATGCGCTGCATCGGTTGGTTGCCGGCGTCGCCCTTCCAATACGCGTTGGACGTCGTGAGCAGCTTGAACGCCTTCAGCCGGCCGGTGGATGGCACGTGCGGGCCGAGGCAGAAGTCGACGAACGTGTCGCGATCCTTGATGGTGTAGCAGGACACGAACGGCTCGCCGGCGGTCTTTTCCTCGATGAGCTGGACCTTCAGCGGCTCGCCGCGCCCCGTGAAGAACGCGATCGCTTCCTGGCGCGGCCACAGCTGCCGTTCGTAGGGCAAGTCCTGCTGTACCAGTTCACGCATGCGGGCCTCGATCTTCTCGAGGTCTTCCGGCACGAACGGCCGCGCGACGACGAAGTCGTAGAAGAACCCCTCGTCGGTCGCCGGTCCGATCCCGCACTGCGCGCCCGGAAAGAGCTGCGTCACCGCGGCCGCCAGCAGGTGCGCGGTTGAATGGCGATAGAGGGCGAGCGCCGGCGCGTCGTTCGGCAGCACCAGTCGCAGCGACGCGTCCTGATCGAGCGGGTAGCTCAAGTCGACCATCCGGTCGCCGACGACCGCCGCGATTGCGCGCTTCGCCACGCTCTGCGGCACCACGGTCGCGGCAAACTCCCGCACCGGCGTGCCTGGGGGCACGGTCTTCACTGATCCGTCTGGAAGAATGATGCTGATCTGAGACATCTACAAACGTCGGCCCTTCGACTCGCTGCGCTCGCTCAGGGCATTCTCCTCGAGCGGGCCTGCCATGAGCGAGCCCGCAGGGCGAGTCGAATGGTAGGCACGGGCGGACTCGAACCGCCGACCTCCTGCATGTCAAGCAGGCGCTCTAACCAGCTGAGCTACGCGCCTAGGCGACAACGACTCAAAAGTATATCGCGGTCCTACTTCTTGAGGATGTACACCGCGCGCGCCCGTTCGGCCGCCTTGGCGAGCGGCTCGTCGGTCGTGGGCCGCAGCTCGTCGAAGCCCACCCTCGGGATCTCGACGCCGTACGTCGGGCGCAGCCCGCGTTCGTGGATGGGGTCCTTGCCGTCAACCGTGAAGTAGCGCGCGTAGGTCAGCCAGAGTCCGTGATTCTCAGGCAGCTTGACCAGCTTCTGCACGGCCGCGATGCCCGCGGTGGGCTCGCCGACGAGTTCGGCCCGGTTGTTGCCGCCGAGCGCGGCGGCGAAGACTTCGGCCGCGCCGGCCGTGCCGTTCGACATCAGCACCACCACGGGCAGGGTGACGGCGCCGTCGCCGTCTCCGGCGGTGGTGTTGACCTTCTCGTCCCCGCGGCCGCCGCGGACCGCGAGCGTGCCGGCCTTCACGAACAATCGCGCCGCGGCGATGCCGTCTTCGATGGCGCCGTCCGCCGTGCCGCGCACGTCAATCACCGCGTGCGTGATCTTGTTCTTCGGCATCGCGTCGAACATCTGCCGGAGCCCCGTCACGACCGACGGAGCGAAGCTCGCGATGCGGACGTGGACCGCGCCGTTCGGCAACGGCTTCTGCGTGAGGACCTCGGTTGACGGGACCGCGCGCACGAGGTCGAACACGTGGGGGTCGGAGGGGTTGCCGCGGACGATCGTCAGCGAGACCTTCGAGCCCGGCGCGCCCCGCAGCAGCCGCATGCCCGCGATGCCCGAGAGGTCGCGCGTCGACTTGCCGTCGATCATGCGGACGAAGTCGCCCGTCTGCAGCCCGGCCCGGGCCGCGGGCGATCCGTCGCGCACGCCGATCACGCGGAGCCAGAACTGCCGGGTGACGACGAGGCCGACGTCGCCGGCCGGCGGCGG
>JANOGJ010000093.1:0-2260 GCA_031405995.1 Acidobacteriota bacterium | reverse complement strand
CAACGTAACCGCCAAGCCAACTGCCGCCGCTGTGCCCACCCGTGATACTTCCGGTTTCATGGAATCGGTCCCCCTGACCTCTGCGTGACCTGCCACCGAGGTGGCCCTACTCTACCGTACTCACCAAGCGCCGCCACCACTTACACGAATGTGACCAGAATCTCGTTCGCGACCAGCATGCCCCGCCGTGTCAGGCCGAACTGGTCAGGTTTACGCCACACCAAGCCGTCATCGACCATCGGGGCGAGCGTAGAGCCATACTCTGCCCACGGATCGACACCGAACCGGGTCGCGAAGTTCCCACCATCGATCCCGGCCGTCAGGCGCATGCCCGTAAACAGCGCCTCCTGCATCCGCGCCTCGACCGAGAGGCGCTCCCGGTCCACCGCGACGTCCCGCCCTGCCGCCACGGCATCGACATAAGCCGCCGTCGCGGCCAGGTTCTTCCAGCGGACGCCGTCGACTGTCGAATGCGCGCCGCACCCGAACCCGCGCCAATCGCCTCCCTGCCAGTACTTGACGTTGTGGCGACTCAAAAAGCCGGGACGCGCCACGTTCGAGATCTCATACTGCTCGAAGCCGGCGGCATCCAGACGGTCGAGCGCGGCCAGATACATGTCCGCCGCGTCGTCATCCGGCGCTTGTGACCACCCCGCCTTCGCCAAGGCGTCGGCGGGGCCTGCGCTGGCGCGGGCCATGCTCTCCTTGAGCGGCGCGTTCGGGTAGAGCTCCAGCAGGTAGAGCGACAAGTGATCGGGCGCGAGCGCGACCGCGCGGTCGACCGTGCGCGCCCACGAGGCGAGCGACTGGCCCGGCAGCCAGAGCATCAAGTCGAAGCTGAGATTCGTGAACCCGGCGGCACGCGCCTCCGCAACCGCCTCCTCGGCGCGCCTGGCGCTGTGAATGCGGCCGAGCCTCGCGAGCTCTTCGTCGTCAAACGACTGCACGCCGAAGCTCACGCGGTTGACGCCCGCCTCCCTGAACGCCTCGAGGCGATCGGGCGCGGCGGTCTCGGGGTTTGCTTCGAGGGTGATCTCGGCGTCCGGCGAGAGGGCGTAGGCGGATCGGCAGGCGGCGATCAGCCGCGCGATCTCGGGTGGGTCGAGGAGCGAGGGCGTGCCGCCGCCGAAGAAGATGGTGTCGGCGGCGCGGCCATCGCCCGCGGCGCGAATCTCGGCCTCAATGGCGTCGACGTACCGCGCCTTCAGCGGCCCGTCAAGCAGCCCGCGATTGAAGTTGCAGTAACCGCAAATCGATGAGCAAAACGGAATGTGGAGGTAAAGGCCAAGCATCGATGAACTTCGATTTTCGCTTTCCGATTGACGCTCCCCGATTGCCGATTGCCGATTGCCGATCGAAGATTGCCGATGCGCTACCCTCGTCCCGCCTTGCCCCCGGGCCAGTTCAGCTCCCTGGGCTCGCGGATCTGGGCGCGGGCCTGGCTGGTGGCGCGGGCCGGGAGCGCACGGCGGCCGCGGCCCTTCTTCCAGAGCGTCACCAGGTCGTCGGCGCCGCCGTTCGACGGCAGCATGCGGTAGTCGCCGCCGTCGTACTCCAGGAACTCGCACATCTCGTGCAGCCGGGAGTGGAGACGGAACCCCACGCGGACCCGGAGCGAGTCCAGATCGGCCTCGTCGGGGACGTCCTCGTAGTTGGTCGTGAAAATGGTCGGCCGCCGCTCGTTGTAGCGGGTGTTGACGATGAGGTTGATGGTCTCCTCGACCCATTCGGAGGGTTTCTCGGCGCCCAGGTCGTCGAGCACGAGGAGTTCCGCGTCCATGACGGGCCGGAGGATGTCCATCTCGGCGGTGCGCACGACCGGGTTGTAGGTCGATCGAATGACGCGGAGGAGATCGCGGACGTCGTAGTACAGCCCGCGCGCGCGCTTGTCGTTGACGACCTCGCGGAGCACCGCCACGGCGATGTGCGTCTTGCCGATGCCGGGCGGCCCGATGAGACAGAGGCCCTTGGTGACCGCGGGAAACGCGTCCACGAAGCGCTTGGCCTGCGCGAGCGCGGCGATCAGCCGTTCGTTGGGATAGACGACGAAGTTGTCGAGGCGGCAGCGCGCGTAGCGGGGCGGAATCCGCGCGTCATCGACGAGCTGGGAGGTGACGGTCTCGCGCCAGCAGTCGCACCGCTCGACCGAACGGACGCCATCCCGTTCAACGGGCCGCCATCCAGTGTCGTCGCAGCGGGAACACGCCATTGGAAAGAGCACAGCATAGCACCTGACGGAAAACGACATCGGGTGTCGTTT
>JANOGJ010000047.1:0-1578 GCA_031405995.1 Acidobacteriota bacterium | reverse complement strand
GCCTCGGAGCCCAGGGCGTGGCCTGGGTAGACGCGGTTCCCGAAACTGTCGTGGGCGCCCCGGTAGAAGCCCTTCACGTGTTGGAGCTGCAGGCGCGTGAAGCACGCATCGCCGTTCACGTCGTTCCTGCACATCATGCCCGCGAGGTCGACGTCCGGGTCGAAGTCACAGGCCGGCGGGTTGTCGATGACGCCGTCCTTGATCCCGTCGATCGCGTCGCACTTCTCGAGCACCGCCTGGGTGAGCAGCTCGACCTTGCGGGGGCTGTCGGGCAGGCCGTCTCCGTCGGTATCGAACGAGAGCGATCCGGCGAAGTCATCCCGGTACATGTTCTGGAGTAGCCACGTGCGCGCGGCGTTCAGATCCTGATAGAGATGAGCCTGCGCGCCGGCCACGATGCCGTCGAAATCGTAGGGGTAGCGCTGGGCCTCCATCACGCCCTCACGGCCGCCTGTCGAGCACCCCTCGAAGTAGGAGTACTCCGGGGTGCGGCCGTAGTAGGTGTCCACGACCGCCTTGGCTGCCACCACCGTGAGGTGGACCGCCCGGTGGCCGAAATCGATTTCTGCCTGGCGGTTGTTGAATCCGAACGAAGACCCCGGCTCGGCGCCGCCGTCGTGGCCCATGTTGGTATTCGCGACCGCGTAGCCTTCGCCCACCCGATGGTCCGCGAAGTCCAGATCGCCGTCCTTGCCGCCGTCTCCCCACATGAGGAACCGCCCGTTCCAGTCGTCCGGAAGCGGGGCCTGCACGTGGAAGCCGATGGCCGGAGGCACGACGCCGCGGACGTAGCAATACGCGCTGCCCGTCTCACCCTCCCGCACCTCGGCCGACAGGATGGTCAGGTTCGTCATGCCGGTCAGCGCGGCGCACCGGGCTCGTTGCTCGGCACTCACGGTCTGGGCGGCGATCGGGCCCGCCGACAGCCAGAGCATCGCGGTGGCGAACATGAGGCTGCAGCGTGCGTTGCGGATCATGGCGACCTGGCTCCTCTCGACGTGGGTTGTCGCGCTCTCGCGGGACGCGGGCAACATCCCGCCCGAGAAGCACATCGGCAAGCGGACCGACCAGTTTGGGGTCCCGATCGATGGCGGAGAGGGAGGGAGTAGGCGATACGTTCCCTCGATCATCACCCGGAGGCGCCTCATGTGGATCGATCTCGGACCCGTCGAGCAGTTCACCCGTCAACTCGGGGACGCCCTGCTCCGGCCGGCCCCGGTAGAAGGCGGCCGGATGCGCCAGCGGCGCCACCAGTGTGGCGGTGTCGAGGGTGAAGCTGTCGCGACCGGCCAACAACTCCGTGAAGCGGCCCCGGGCGATGCGCAGGTGGCGCAGCAGCGCCGCGCGCTGACTCGCGGATGGCGCTGGCGCACCCGAAGGCACCAGGAAGACGGGACGAACGGCGACATGTGCGGGTGACTGCGGGTTGTCACGCCAGTCCTGCGCGTGAAGTCGGGGCACGGTGATCAGGGCCGCGGCAAGCGCCGCGGCGGCCGGACGGGTCACGGCGTGGTGTCGCGCCGGACCACCTGGTACAGCACTTCACCTGGCCGGATCATCCCGTAGACTTCGCGCGCG
>JANOGJ010000045.1:0-6367 GCA_031405995.1 Acidobacteriota bacterium | reverse complement strand
GACGTTCTGCCTCGCCAGACTACTGAACGAAGTCAGCTCCGGAGTTGCGGGCGCAAGTCCCTCAATCTCCTGAACGAGCTGATTGGTTGACTCACTGAGCTCGGCTCTCGCCGCCTGCAGATCGGAACCTGACCGGAGCCTCCCACTCACGTGGGAGCTAGTCCCTCGCTTGAACATGTCGAGCCCGGTTACCCGCAGAGGCAACCATATCTGTACGTCATCGAGCCTCGCTTCTTCCAACTCGCGCTGGTTCTGGAAGAACGTGCGAGGGAGAACGCCGACGACAATCGTCGGTTCGCCTTTTAGATTCAGCACACGACCAATCACACTGCGATCACCACCGAACCGCCGCTTCCAGTAGCCATGCCCAAGAAGCACTACCCTCTCGGCGCCGTCCGACATGTCGTCGGTCGTGAAACCTCGTCCGACGTCTGGTCTGACACCGAGCATGTCGAAGTACTGCTCGGTGACCAACTTGACGTGCAAAGACCTGACGCGCTCGAACTGCACGCCATCATCGACCACCAGTGTCGGCCCAAATGCCCACGCAGCGACCTTCGAGAACACCCGGGTATCCGACATCCACCGTCTCATCTCCCCGATCGAGGGGCTGATGGAGCGCACCCGGGCATTCTGATCACGCACTTCCATGGAGATCTCGGCAAGTTCTTCTGGATTCGGGTAGGGCACCGGACGGAGGACCGCGACATTGATCACGCTGAGGGCAGCTGTGGTGGCGCCGATGCCGAGCGCTAGTGTAAGGATCGCTACGGTCGAGGACCCAGGTCTCCGTCGAAGAACCCGCAGCGAATATGAAAGGTCTCGAAGCAGCCAGCGCATGACATCCCTCATCAGAGACGCGCGGCACGAGCGTCGCACTTTGTCTGACGCAGCAGAATCAGTCCCACCATTGAACTCGCCAACCCGCGAGAATGCAAGGCTGGCCGGTGGTGAGGAACCTGGCGCAGCGTGCAAACCACCCACATTGGAGGGACAACGTGGTCTCGGCCGAGGGCGAGCGGCCGTCGGCGCACGACCTACGGAAGGCGGACCGAAGGCGCGAGGCCTAAGGCCGAGATCACGCCGCGTTCCCCGTCAGCAGCAAGCTGGCCTGTCCAAATCGTCCCGATTCTCAAGCCGGGCTCCAAGACAAGCAGGGTCGGCGTTGAGTACAGGCGAACCTCTGGAGGAGCTGACAGGACATGATCCACGTCGACCTGATGCCCCTTGAGGTACGCGCGGATGGTGTCCTCCGGCTCCCGGCCCATCGCAACCATCCTGACGGTTCGGCTCGTGCCGGTAGCCAGTTGACGATAAAAAGGCATGCTTGCCGTACAGTACTTGCAGGCGCTGTGGATCCAGACTACCAACAGACGTTGACCAGCCAGAGTGCGAAGAGCGGGAACAGTGTCCAGTCGATCTCCGACGGAGTACGGTCTGATGGCAGCTACGGGGCTGCGCCGCGCGCTGAGCTCGTAGGCCGTCGCTATCAAGGCAACGGACGCCAGAATCATTGAGCCCGACGCGACCAAGTCGAGAACGGCTTGCTTGCGCATGTGGTTTTCCTTGGGGCTTTGGAGGGGCGCTGTCTAGAGCAGCCCCCCTCCATTCCTAGCCTTCTACATGGGTTGACAGTCGCAGTCACCGTGGGCGGCGTACGACCAGCTGCCCTTCGCGTGGTTACATGTGGCGCAGCCAGTTGCGGAGGAGCTCCCGCCGCCGCCGCAGCTTATAGCCGCGCAGGCGTCTGTACAGCTGATGGTCTCGCAGTAGTTCTGAGCAGCCCCCTGACTCGTGTTGCTTCTGTACTGGATGGCCATGGGAGAGGCGCAGTAAGCCGAGCCTTCATCCATTGCTGCATCTTCTGCAAGAACCGGAATGGCAACGAACGCGCTGGCCACAACGAGGAAGAACGAGAGGTAGCGTAGGCGTCTTATCATGATCAAGGCCCCCCAATGGCCTAGCGGACTCTAGTTGGCTAACGAACACGACGATATTGCGGCGGCCCCTTGAACTCACGCAATTCCGGTCGGAAGTTCGGTCGGAAGTTCGGTCGGAAAAACGGCTCGCGGCCGGTCGCCCTTGCCGGCGTGCTATCCTCGCGATACCCAGCGAGAGCGAAGAAGGCCGCGGGCGAATCCCTCAAATGCGCCTGCCTGCCTGCCTGCCTGCCTGTGTCGGCATGGAGGTGTTTCATGCAAGTCGGCAACGCCGCGCCGGGACCGTCACCCCAGCCGCCGCACAGACCCGGTCGGCCTGCGACGCCGCCCGTCCACACGGCCGCGTGGCGGCTCATCGTCCTCATCATCGAAGACAACGCGTCGGAAGCAGCGTTCTTCAGCCGCGTGCTCGCTTCAATGTGTTCCGAGATCCTGGCGGCGGCGACGGGCGCGCAGGGTCTCGCCCTTGCCATCGCTCGTCAGCCCCACCTCATCCTGCTCGACCTGAAACTGCCCGACGGCTGGGGCATGCATTTCCTCGCCCGGCTGCGATCCGCCGGCGTCCTCGCCCGCGTGCTGATCGTGAGCGGCTACGTGACGGACGAGGTGAAAGAGCACGCCAGAAAACTCGGCGCGCTCGGCGTGCTCGACAAACCGCTGCTTGTCGAAGACCTGGTCGAGGCGGTGAGCAAGGCCCTGACTGCCGACGGGCCGCTCGGAAGAACTTGGGCGGCTGAACTCGAGGGGAGCCCGGTGGAGCGCTGGGCCTCTATGGTCGTCAAGACCTTGGAGACGCCCCACGACCCGAGGATCCGGGAAGGAGTGGCGCGAAGCGCGGGCATCACCCTGAACCGGATGAAGACGACCTGCACGGCCGTGGCTATCCCCGCGCATGACACCCGTGACCTCGCCCGCGTGCTGGGCACGCTCGTCTGGGCGCGCCGGCTGGAATGCACGCTCGAATCGCTCCTGGATATCGGCGACGAGCGCACCCTGGAACACCTCATCGAACGTTCGGGGCTCCGCGGTAGGACGTCAACGGCGACGGTCCGGGAGTTCCTGGACCGGCAGCAGTTTGTGCCGCAAGACAACGTGGCGTTCACGCTCCTGCGCCAGGCGTTGCTCGGAGAACCCGAGCCGCGTCCGCACTGACGCAGGGCCCCCAAGCTCCATATACTGAAGGTCCGTGACTTTCCGCGACAGGCTGATACGCACGCTCCGGCTGCTGCAACCGGTGCTCGACGAACCGGGTGTGCTGGTCGTCGGGTCCGAGGTGCCGAACCTGCTCGAGCCCGACGCCGCCTCGACGCTCGTCGTCTCCGAGGATGTGGATATCGGCGTGCCCGTCGATCGCCTGGACGCCCTGAAGAAACGCCTTCGCCTGATTCACGGCCTCGTGCCGTCCGTCGAGGAACCGTCCGTCTACGTGCCCGCCGCGGCGGATCTGATCGAGGCGAACTTTCTTGGTCTCGACTCGTCCATCCGCGAGCCCGGAGAAACCTACGTGCTCGAGGACGCCGAGCTGCCGTTGATGGTGTTCGGCCCCCTCGGGCTACTCCGCGCGGGTCGCGTCGTCGAAGTGGAAGGCCTGCGAGTGCCCTTGCCCCGGATTGGCGACCTGATCGTCGAGAAACTCCTGACCGATCGGACGGGGGAAAAAGGCGCCCGCGATCTCCTGGTCGTCGCGGGCTTGCTGGCGCACGCGAGCGCGGCCGACCTGGACGAGGCCACGCGTGTCACCGCCGGCCTGTCGGCCGAATCGCGCCACTCGGTCCGCGCGAACCTGACGCTCTTGTCGTTGATGGACACGCGCCCCGGCATGCCCGATCCCGCACCCGTCCGGGAGCGGGTCGTGCGGCTGCTGGCGGCGATCGAGGCGCATCGTGGCTAGCCCCGCGACCGACCGCATGCAGGCGCGGGCGCGCGCCGTGCGGACGAGCGCAGCCGTGCGCGCCTGGACCTACCGCCAGCGGCACCTCGCCGCAGGCGTGTGGTTCCGCCTTCGCCGCGTGCTCGCGGACGCGAGAGCCGCCTATGTGATTACAGATGAGGACGCCGGACAGCTCGAGGCCGAAGGCTACGCGCCGGAACCGAGCGGTCGTGACGTGTCGCCCGCAAAGATCATCCTGTTCGTCGACGAAGCGCGGCTGAAGACGCTCAGAGTGTGCCGTCCAATTCCCGTCAGCCTGGGTCCAGAGTTCCTGGCCGCACGGGCGGTCGCGTTGGTTGCGTTCGACGGCGTGCGGGCGCAATCGCGGTCAGCGGT
This sequence comes from Acidobacteriota bacterium, assembly GCA_031405995.1. Classification (GTDB taxonomy): domain Bacteria; phylum Acidobacteriota; class Vicinamibacteria; order Vicinamibacterales; family SCN-69-37; genus JANOGJ01. Next base: position 2,161 of record JANOGJ010000045.1, on the reverse strand, counting down.
ATGATGACCGAGTGACCATGTCCGAGGAAGAACTCGCGGCCCGGCTCGCGCAAGCGGATCGGGATCGCGCGGTCCTGCGCCGGTGCACGATCGAGTGGCGGGCCTTGGGCGATCGCATTCTTTCCGAGCGGCAACGTGGACCTGACCGATCCGACGACGGCGACGCTTCTCGCGGTTGACGCCTTCGGCGCCGCCGGACACGCCTGCGCCGTCTACGGAGGGCTGCTGACCGCCGTGTACGGGGAGCCCCGCGAAACCCGGGACGCGGACCTCGCCGTCATCGACGTTTCGGCCAGAGACGCCCGTGATGCGATCGCGGCGACTGGCGTTCAGGCGCTAGTCACGTTCGAGAACGTCACGTTTGGCGGGCTGACATTGTCGCGCCTGACGCTGCTGGGGATCGCGCCGGCGACCGGCCTGAACACGGTGGACCTCGTTCGGCCTCGAAGCGCGCGCTATGCCGCCCTGGCCGTGAAGCGCGCGGTGACATCGACCATGCGCGGACGACCCGTCCGCGTCCTGGCGCTCGAGGACTTCATCCTGTTCAAACTGCTGTCGACCCGCGGCCGGGACGTCGAGGACGCGCAGGCAGCCATGCGCCGAAGCCGCGCCGCGCTGGACAGAGGCGTCATCGAACGCGAAGTGGACACCCTGGCGATGGAACTCCCCGACGTCGATGTGCGATCCCGATGGGCGGCGATTGAGGGAACGTAGGCGCCGGACGAGTTACCGCTTCTGACTCGCCGTGACCAGCCGCTCGAGCCACCGCGCGGCCGTCGGCCCGGCGTCGACGAGGCATGAGTCGCAGTTACGCAGGACGATGACGCCGAGCTTGGTGGGGCGATTGACGAGCGCGGCGGCGTGGTACCCGGCCGTGGAGCCGCCGTGGCCGAGCATCACGACCTCGCCGCGGCGCGAGACCTGGAAGCCCACGCCGTAGCCACTCGAAAACGCTGGGCTTTGCGGGTTGGGCTGCCCGCTGACGAAGATCCGGCTGTAGTTCGCGTCCTGGGTCTCCTTCTTCAGAATCCCGGCCGGGCCCTCGCCCAGTTTCCACGCGACGAACTTCGCGAGGTCGGTGACGGTGCTGAAGAGGGCGCCGTTCGGCACGCGATAGCCGCGGCCCTCGAGCTCGCGATCGGCTGCGGTCCGGCTCCCTGCGCCGCCGTTTGGCGGGCGCTGGTAGCCGTGCGCGAGATCGCGGCGAAGGTCGGGCGTCGGCTCCCAGCCCGTGCGGGACATCCCGAGCGGCCGCAAAATCCGATCGGTGACAAACGCCGTAAAGGGCTTCCCCGCCGCGCGTTCGATCGCCAGCCCAAGCGACGCATAGCCAATATTTGAATAGAGAAACGTCGTCCCAGGCTCGTTCGCGTAGCTCGTGTCGGGCAGGCAGTCGATCACTTTCTTCTGCCACACCGAGAGCCCACCGACCGAGTGCTGTCCACATCCGGGCTCCCGCGCCAGCCCGGAGTGCATCGTCGCCACCTGGAGGAGCGTGATCGGGGGCGTGCCCGCGAAGGCATTCTTCGCCGACTTCACTTCGGGCACGTACTTCTCGAGCGGATCGGTCAGCCGCATCTTGCCGTCCTCGACGAGCTGGAGGAGCGCAAGCGCGGTGAACTGCTTGGTGATGGAGCCGATGCGGTAGGCCGTGTCATTCGTCGGCGCGCGCTTCGACTCAGACTCGGCGTCACCATACTGCTTCGACCACACGAGCGAGGCGCCGGACACGACACCCACCGACACGCCGCCGATGCCGTCCTTCGCGAAATCCGTGGTGAGGGAGGCGTCCAGCTCGGCCAGCGTCGCGGCAAGCGCACTCGGGACCTGCGCCCGCGTGGCGACCAGGGCGAGAGTGACCACGAAGGACACGAAGAGCACGAAGGGTCTCCAGCGTGGCCCCTTCATGTTCTTCATGTTCTTCATGGTGGGATCTCTCCCAATCGCCTACTTCGGCAGCTTCACCCGGAGCTCCCCGACGATCTGCCGGCGCATGACGTCGCCGAAGATGTGCTGCAGAATCTCCACGTTGGTGAGGTTGGTCATCTTGAGCGCGGCGGTGTACTTGCCGCCGAAGTGCACGCCCGCGGTGAGATTCACGCTGGTGTAGGCCTCGGTCACCCCGCTGTAGCGGGCGTCGAGCACGTCCTGCCAGAACGCC
>JANOGJ010000029.1:0-5482 GCA_031405995.1 Acidobacteriota bacterium | reverse complement strand
CACGTTCTTCCTGCCGCGATAAGCCGACAGCCTGACCTTCGCTCGCGTTTGATTCTCCAGCTCGAAGTCGGGCGCTTCGGATCCGACGACCAGCATGTCTACTGCTTCTTCTCAAGAATCAGGTGCTGGTAGACGAGCGCGCCCAGCACTGCCCCAATGATCGGCGCGACCCAGTAGAAGCCGTGCCAATCCCAGTGCCCTTGAATCAGCGCGGGACCGAACGACCGCGCCGGGTTCATCGACGCGCCCGTGATCGGGCCGCCCGCGAGAATGTCGAACGTGACAGCGAGTCCAATCCCGAACCCGCCGATCTTCACGGCCTGGCCGCGCGCGTCCACCGCCGTGCCGAAGATGGCGATCATGAGCATGAACGTCAGGATGATCTCGACGCCGATGACCGTGCCCGTCGTCGCCCAGCTGGCCGGCAGCGGGATGCCCAGGTTGGCCTCGGCCACGGCGCTCGCCGGGAAGATCATCGCGCAGGCCTTCGCGGCCACCGTCGCGCCCGCGAGCTGGCTGACGATGTAGCTCAAGGCGGCGGCCGGGGCGATGCGGCCGGTCGCGAGCATGCCGATGGTCACCGCGGGGTTGAAGTGGGCGCCGGACACGCCGCCGAAGGTGCTGACCGCCACCGACAGCGCCAGGCCATGCGCCAGCGCGATCGCGACGAGGCCGCCGCCGCTGCCAACGACCGTGGTGGCGCCGAGAATCGCGGCGATGCCCGCAAAGCACAAGAAGAACGTCCCAATAAACTCTGCGACAATCGCGCCGGTACCTTTCATCTTCGATCCCTCCGAGGGGGCATAATAGGGTTCCCCACTATGCGTTGCCGATTCATTGCAGGGCCGATTCTACTGGTGTTCGCGCTGGCTGCGTCGCCGCGGGCCACTCAAGGACTGGGCGCGCCGTTTTCGGGTCCCCTGGTGGATCTCGTCGCCCCGGCCCCGGCGGGCGCAACGCTGCCCAACCTGGCCGTCGATCGGTCGGGCCGGGTGTGGCTGAGCTGGCTCGAGCCCCGCGAAGGCGGCGGCCACCGGTTCCGGCTCGCGTCAATCGACTCCGGCCGAACCGGCGCCGCGGGCACCGCATGGTCGCAACCGATGACCGTCGCCGAAGGCACGACGTTCATGGCCAACTGGGCGGACTTCCCTTCCGTCTTTGTCGCGCGCGACGGCACGATCGCCGCGCACTGGCTCGAGGGCAACATCGGCCGCGGCACGTACGGCATCCGGCTTCGCACCTCGAAGGACGCGGGCAAGACGTGGACGCCGACGGAAACGCCGCACAAGGATCCCGAGGCGCCGGTCGAGCACGGGTTCGTCTCGTTCTTCGACGCGCCGGGCGCCGGACTCGGGTTGATCTGGCTCGACGGGCGCAGGACGGAAGGCCGGGGCGGCATGGCGCTGCGCTCGACGCTCGTCTCGAACGGCAAGGCCGGTCCTGAGCTGGTCGTCGACCCGCGCGTGTGCGAGTGCTGCCAGACGTCGGCCGCCCGCACCACCGACGGCGTCATCGTCGCCTACCGCGGCAAGTCGGCGGGCAACATCCGCGACACGATGGTGTCGCGATTCGGCGCGGGCAAGTGGTCGACGCCGGCCGTGGTGTATGCCGACAACTGGGAGATCAACGGGTGTCCGGTGAATGGGCCGGCGGTCACGGCGTTCGGCAATGACGTCGCGGTGGCGTGGTTCATGGCCAAGGACAGCGTCCCCAAGGTGCAAGTGGCGTTCTCGCCGGCCGACGGCCCGTTCGGGCCGCCGATACGCATCGACAGCGCGGTGACGTACGGCCGGGTCGGCATGGTGATGCCCGCCGCCGACCGCGTGCTGGTCTCGTCGATTGAGCGCGGCGACGCTGGCGCGCAATTGACGCTTCGCGAAGCGCGCCGCGACGGGCGCACCGGCGATCCGCTCGTGATCGCCCCGATGACCGCCGAACGATCGAGCGGCTTCGCCCGGATGGCGCTCGCCGGCCGGCGGCTCGTCATCGCCTGGACGGAGGTCCGGCCGGGCACGGCGCCGCGCATCCGCGTCTCTGAGGGCTCACTCCGATGAAACGCCGCGGACTCACGACGCTCATTCTGCTCGCGCTCGCGCTGCTGCTCCTGGTGCCGTCGGCGGGCGTGTTTTACACGGACTGGCTCTGGTTCCAGGAGCTCGGCTACGATGGCGTCTTCCTGCGCACGCTGAACGCGCAGACGATGGTCTTCGCGTCGACGTTCGCGGCGGTCTTTCTGGTGCTCTTCTTCAACCTGCGCATGGCGCGGCGCACGTTCAACCGGCCGCACATCGTGCTCGGGACGAACATCGACGGCCGGTCCATCGCCATCGACGGCCGGCGCCTGACCGGCCTCGCCCTTCCGGTCGCCATCGTCATCGCCGTGCTGATGGCGTTCTCGGCCGCCCGCGACTGGCTCATGTGGCTGAGCTATTTCAACGCGGCGCCGTTCAACCAGACCGACGCGCTCTTCGGCCGTGACGTGTCGTTCTACGTCTTCAAGCTGCCGGTGCTGCAGGCGGTCCGGCAGATGGCGCTCATCACGCTCGGCCTCTCGCTCGTCGGCAGCGGCCTCTACTACGTGCTCTCCGGCAGCTTTCTGATCGAGGCGCGCCCCAACTCCTTCTGGCCGTCGCTGCGCCTCGTCCCGATGGCGCGCCGGCATCTCGGACTCCTCATCGCGGGCATTTTCGGGCTCGTGGCGTGGGGCGCCTGGCAGCAGGTCTACGCCACGGTCATCGCGGCGTCGACCGCGACAGTCACGTTCGGGGCGTCGTACGCCGACACGCACGCGCGCCTGCCGTTTCTCTGGGTCCAGCTCGTCGTCCTCGCGGCGGGCGCCGTGCTGGCCGTCTTGTACGGCTTCACGCGGCGCGGCTGGCCGCTCGTCCTGGCGGTGGCGTCGTACTTCATCGTCTCCCTGGCCGGCGGCATCTACGGCACGTTCGTGCAGCGGTTTGTGGTCGAGCCGAGCGAGCTGGACCGCGAGGGGCCGTACATCGAGCACAACATCGAGGCCACGCGGCTCGCCTACGGCCTGAACGACGTCGAGGAACGCCAGATCTCCGGCGACGCCGAGCTCACCGCCCAGGACATCATCAGCAACGCCGCGACCATCGAGAACGTGCGGCTCTGGGACCACCAGCCGCTCCTGCAGACGTTCGGACAGATGCAGGAGATCCGTACCTACTACGACTTCAACTCGGTGGACAACGACCGGTACCTGATCAACGGCAAGTACCGGCAGATCATGCTGTCGGCGCGCGAGCTGAACAGCGACGCCCTGCAAAACCGATCGTTCCAGACCGAGCGGCTGATCAACACGCACGGCTACGGCCTCACGCTGGGTCCGGTCAACCAGGTCACGACCGAAGGCCAGCCGGTGCTCTTCATTCGCGACATGCCGCCGGTCTCGAGCGTCGACCTCAAGGTCGATCAGCCGAGCATCTATTACGGCGAGCTGTCGAACGACTACGTGCTCGTGAAGACCCGCCAGCTGGAGTTTCATTACCCGCGCGCGGGCGACGACAACGAGATGACGACCTACGACGGCACGGGTGGCGTGCCCGTCGGCAGCCTCATGCGGCGTCTGCTCTTCTCGATCCGCTTCGCCACGACCAACATCCTGTTCACGGATCAGATCACGGCCGAGAGCCGAATTCTTTTTCACCGGCGGGTCGCCGATCGCGTTCGCATCCTCGCGCCGTTCCTGACCTACGACCGGGATCCGTACCTCGTCGTGGCCGACGGCCGGCTGTTCTGGATCCAGGACGCCTACACGACGACGGCGAACTATCCGTACGCGACGCCGATCATGCGACAGGGCGGCCCGTTCAACTACATCCGCAATTCGGTCAAGGTCGTCGTCGACGCGTTCCACGGCTCGACGTCGTTCTACCTGGCGGAGCCGACCGACCCGCTGGCGCTGACGATCGCGAACATCTTTCCCGGCCTGCTCAAGCCGTATGCCGACATGCCGGCCGACCTGCGGGCGCACGTCCGGTACCCGGAGGACATCTTCCAGTACCAGACGGCTGTCTATCAGACCTACCACATGACGAACCCGACGGTCTTCTTCAGCAAGGAAGACCAGTGGCAGATCCCGACGCTCGACGTCGATCGCAGTTCCGTGCCGATGCAGCCGTACTACACGATCATGCGGCTGCCCGGCGAGAAACAACCCGAGTTCATCCAGATGCTGCCGTTCACGCCGCGCTTGAAGGACAACCTCTCGGCGTGGATGGTGGCGCGCAGCGACCCCGAGCATTACGGCAAGCTCGTCGTGTTCCAGTTTCCGAAGCAGAAGCTGGTGTTCGGGCCGAAACAGATCGCCGGCCTCATCAACCAGGATCAGGTGATCTCGCCGCAGGTCACGCTCTGGAATCAGCAGGGATCGCAGGTCATCTGGGGGACGCTGCTCGTGATTCCCATCAACGAGTCGCTGCTCTACGTGCGGCCGCTCTACCTGCGCGCGTCCGAGGGCCGCATTCCGGAACTGAAGCGCGTCATCGTCGCCTACCAGAGCCGCATCGTCATGGCCGAGACGCTCACGCAGGCGCTGGCGCAGCTGTTCGGGTCCAGCATCGCGGCGGCGCTCGCGCCTGACCGGCTCTCGGGCAGCGGGACGCCCGCGCCGGTGGCGGCGTCACCGGGTGGGCCGGCCGCAGCGGCGGCGGGGCCAACCGTGGAGCCCACGATGGCCGCGCTCGTGGCCGAAATGCGCGCGCATTGGAATCGCGCGTCCGAGGCGCTCCGCCAGGGCAACCTCGCGCTCTACGCTGATGAAATGAAGAAGGCCGAGGCCGTGCTGGCGCGGATGGAGAAGATCAGGAAATAACGATCCGCACGTACACCGCCAGCTCCGACAGCTCGCCCGGATCCACCGTCACCAGCCGCCAATGCCCGCTCGGTTCGAAGACCGAGACGGTCTGCCATGTCTCGCCGTCGGTGCTCACTTGAATCTCGAATCCCGTGTCGCTCGGCGGGAGCCAGTAGCGGAGGCGCGTGTCGGGTGACAGACGGTCGTTGAAATCGGCCCGGACTGATCCCCGGGTCTGAAGACCCGGGGCTCCATTCTGCGCCCGGGCTCCATCGCGCGCTGACTCCGTCGGTGCGCTGCCGATCGCGACGCCGCCCGGGTGGCCGACAAACGCCGCGAACGGCGCCGGGGGCGTGGCGCCGGGCTCGAAGCACTCGACGCCCACAATCGTCGTCGCGGGCGTGCGCTGGAGCACGACGTTGTCGAGGCGGATCCACTGGTCGGGGCCGACGGTCGCCGGGTAGACGGACAGCGTGGCGTTGGACCAGGCCTTCGTCGCGTAGGCGCGGATGACGAACGTCCCGAGCGGCGCGGAGGGCGGCAGCCAGAAGGTGCACGCGACCAGATCGGTGAAGTCGCCATCATGCAGGAGCACCGTCACGCGCTTACGCACGGTGCTGCTGTTGCCGAGGTCGAACGCCGCGGTCAGGATCTGGCCGCTGGTCA
>JANOGJ010000023.1:0-4687 GCA_031405995.1 Acidobacteriota bacterium | reverse complement strand
GACGAAGTTTCAGGCGGGTGACGTCACGCGCATCCTCGACGGCGACCTCGACGACTTCATCAAGGCGTACCTGATGAAGAAGGCGCTCGGGAAGCTCGAGGCGGCGGCCGTGGACGAGGAATAGCTACTTGATGATCGGTTCGGTGCCGATGATGAAGACTTCGGGGCCCGTGGGGGTTTGCACGATCACGATGTTGCCGGGTCGCTCGAAGTCGGGCGGCTCCGTGACTTCTCGCCGGCGCCGGCCGACCCACGACTCCATGATCCTGGTCCAGACGGGCAGCGCGATCTCGGAGCCCGACATCTTGTCGCCGATCGTCTTCTTCTGATCGAAGCCAATCCACACGCCGATCGTGATGTCGCGGTCGAACCCGATGAACCAGGCGTCGGAGTAGTCGTCGGTCGTGCCCGTCTTGCCGCCGACGGGCCAATTGAGCGCGCGCGCGCTTCCGGCCGTGCCGCGGCTCACCACGCCGCGCAGCAGTTCCGTCATGACGTAGGCCGTGTCGGCCCGAATCGCCTGGCGCGGCTCGGGCCGGTGCTGTTCGAGCGTGTTGCCCTCGCGATCGATCACCTCGTTGATGAGCAGCGGCGTCATGCGCACGCCCTGGTTCGGCAGCGCCGAGTACGCCGACGTCATCTCGATGAGCGTCGCTTCCGCGGATCCGATGGCGACGGACAGGAACGCCGGCAGCGGCGCGGTGATCCCGAGCCGTCGCGGGTACCGGATGACCTCGGCCGGGCCGATGGCCTCCATCAGCCGCACCGCCGGGATGTTCCGCGACTGCTCGAGCGCGTGGCGCAGCGTGATCGGGCCCTGGAACAGCCGGTCGTAGTTCTTGGGTTCGTACGGGGGCTGGTTGGGGCCGGCCGTGAACGACGCCGGCGTGTCCTCAAGCATCGACGCGGCCGTGTAACCCCGATCGATCGCGGCCATGTACACGAACGGCTTGAAGAGCGATCCGACCTGACGCAGGGCTTGTGTCGCCCGGTTGAACTGGGTGCGCTCGAAGTTGGACCCGCCCACCATCGCGAGCACCTGCCCGGTGTGGTTGTCGAGGGCCAGCACGGCGCCTTCGATGACGGGTGGTTGCTCGAGCTGGCCCGTGAACGTGCCGCGCGGATCGCGCTTCACGACCTTGACCTCGACGAGGTCGCCCGTGCGCACGGCCTGGTCGGCCTTGCGCTTCGTCCACGCGAACCCCTTGGCGTCGATCGTGCCGACCCACTTGGCGACGCGGACGTGGATCAGGCCGCCGTCCGTGCCCGTGACCAGGGCCCATACGATGTCGCCGTCGGCCGGGTCGCGCGTCCAGTGCGGGTCGCGGTAGGTCTCGAGCGCGCGGCCCTTGGTCAGGATGTTCTCGGCCGGCTTGCGGAACCCGCGCAGCTTGTCCAGATCACGGAGCTTGGTGTCGAGCGCGCGGTTGGCCGCGCGCTGGAGCTCGACGTCGAGGCCGGTCTTCACGACGAGACCGCCTTCGAACACTTTCTTGGCGGTGTACTGCTCTTCGAGGTGGATGCGGATCGCCTCGAGGAAGTAGGGCGCGACCGTCGGTGGTGGTCGAGGCGCACCGCGCACGACGATCGGCCGCGCCTTCGCGGCATCCGCTTCCGCCGCCGTGATGAAGCCCTCGGCGGCCATGCGATCGAGCGTGTAGCTCTGCCGCCGCTTCGCCGCCTCCATGTTGACGTAGGGACTTTGCCGGCCGGGACTCTGGATGATGCCGGCGATGAGCGCCGCTTCGTCGAGCGTGAGATCGCCGACCGGCTTCGCGAAGTACAGCTGCGCCGCCGCCTCGACGCCGTAGACGCGGTGCCCCCAGTGCACCTGGTTGCAGTACATCGTGAGGATTTCGGCCTTCGTGTACCGCTTTTCGATCTGGACAGTCAGGAGTGCTTCCTTGATCTTGCGCTCCGGCGTCTTGTCGTCGGTGAGGAACAGCTTGCGCGCCAGTTGCTGCGTCAGCGTGCTCGCGCCCCACGTGCGCCAGTAGATGATGTCCTTGGCCAGCGTGATGAAGATGCGGCCGATGCGCAGGCCCCCGTGGTTCTCGAACTCGCCGTCCTCGGCGGCGATGATCGCCTGCCGGAGGACCTGGGGAATCTGCTCGTAGGTGACGATCTGGCGGCGTTCGGTCGCAAACTCCCCGACCTCCGAGCCGTCGCGCCCGAGCACCCGCGTGATCGTGCCGGGCGAGTAGTCGTCGAGCGCCGAAATCTGCGGCAGGTCGGCGACGAACGCGAACAGCACGCCGCTGGCCGTGCCGAAGAGCGCCGCCGCCAGGAACAGCGCGACCAGCCCGAAGCTGCGGGCGAGCCGACTCAGGTGAGGCAGGCGCGGCATGCCGGGAATCAGCGCCCTCGCGCCCTCGGCTCAGCGCCGCCACGGCCCCTCGACGGGGCGGGTGCGGGCCGGCCCTCGCCGCCGCGTGACGGCGAGGCTGCGGGCGGGGCCGAGGGCGGCGGAGACGACGACCCGCGCGGCTCGACGCGCGAGCGGCTCGGCGCGGGACTCGACGGTTCAGGCGCGCGGGACTCGACGCGCGACCGGCTCGGCGCGGGGCCCGACGGTTCAGGCGGGCGCGACTCGACGCGCGACCGGCTCGGCGCCGAACGCGGTTCCGGCGCGTCATTCCCCCAGCGCGGCGCCGTCGGCCGCGACGTCGGGGCCGGATCCGGCTCACGTGAACGAAGGACGCGCGATGACGGTTCGGATCGGCCCGGGTCGGCGGGCGCGTCCGGCACGCGAGAGCGCGACTGCGCTCGCGGTTCGAACCGTCCTGGATCTTCGGACTGACGGTTGTCGCCTCGGCCCGGATCGATTGACGGCGCCGTCACGACAGGCGGACGGACGCGCGCGGGCGTCACGCGCTCGACCTCAGGCGTCGGCACGACGGGCGGCCTGACGCGCGAGGGGCCGGCGTCTCGAGTCGGCGCCGAGTACCCCGGCGTGGCATTGCCGTTCGAGCGGCCCCCTGGCGCGGCCACGGCGCGATCGGACCAGGCCGCCGGACGGCCGGCTTCCATTGAATTGCGCGGCACGGCCCGCGGCCCCGTGGGCGCGCGCAGCGGCTCGGCGCGCGGAATCGCCCCGACGGCCGGACTCGCGGGCCCGCGCCGGAGTTCCGCGAACTGCGAGCGAACCGTCGGCGAGATCGTGTCGTGACGCACGATGTAGTTGTTCACGACCACGTGGTTCACCACGATGTTGTTCACGAACACGCGCGACGGCACGATCGTCCACGCCGACCACGGGTCGCGGTAGCCGGCGTAATGCCGGAAACCCAGGACGGGGCGGCCGTCGAAGCCGAGGGGGCACCAGCTCGTGTAACCCGGCGCGTAACCCCAGGCGACCCACGCGGGCGCCCAGCGCCGATCCGGAATCCAGAACCAGCGGCTGCTGGACAGACCCCAGCGGCCGTAGTGATGCGTCGCCCAGGACCACCGGTCGCGACCGACCCACGTCCACCCGAATCGGCCGATGAACGACCAGCGGCCGTACGAATACGGCCGCCAGTTGACCGCGACCGTTGGGTACCACACGTTGCCGTACGACGGCTCGTACCCCCAGGATCCGTACTGATCGAACTGGCCGCCGTAGTAGCGGACTTCAGTCGGCAGGTATCGTGACGACTGAACGCCCAGACGCCGGTCCAGTTCGCCCTGCGCCCAGCGCTCGAACTCATCCCACGACGCCGAGTTGACCGAGTAGGGCAGCGACGGCGCGCGGTCGGCCGAGGCGAACGCTTCCGTCCCGGCGCGCACCTGCGTCCGGCCCTGGGTGTTGCCGAGTTCCGCGGACCCGCGCATCACGACGACGCGCAGTTCGGCGTCGTTCGATCGCGCGTTGGCCAGCGAGATGCGGTACTCGCCTGCCGCGCGAATCAGCGCGGACGCCGGCGCGGCGTCCACGCGGTACTCGACCGCGCGCGACGTGCGGGCGACCTGGAGCCGCAGGCGTCCGTCGAGCAGCCGGATGAGCGAGTCTGAAAGGAGGTCCACCGATGAATGCTCGTCCAGGTGCAACGCCGAGCCGTCGTCGAAGAGCACTTCGACGCGTCCGCGTGCCGTGCGGAGGCGATCGCCGGCGAGCAGGACGACGTTTTCCTCGGCGGCTTCCGCGCGTCCGTCGCGCTCGAGCGTGGCGGCGCCGTCCACCACCGACACGTGCGCCGGGATGTCATCGCTCCAGTCGCGCTCGTCGGCTGCCGCGGCGGGGTAGGCCCCGGGGCTGTCCTGATCGGCGAATTGGGCGCGCAGGTTGGGCGTGAGAACGACCAGCGCCGCGGTGGCGCCGATGACGACAAAACGCCTGACTACGTGGACGACCATGACAACCCTCGCAAATCAGGCAGGCGGCGATGGGAATAATAGCAGGCTTCATACCAACCGCTTTAAACGCGCGGCCGGGCAGATCGGCAGGCTTGCCGCGAGAAGTGCCCTGTATTTACTGCATGGCCCCGACCCTTGCAGGCGACGGGCTCAAGTCTTGACATTCACATACTCAAGTTTCTATAATGTGAGGCACTAAGATTCGGAGGGGGAGTGACATGAGCAAGATCATCGGAATCGACCTGGGCACGACCAACTCAGTGGTGGCGGTGATGGAGGGCGGCCGCGTGTGATCGAGGTTCTGTCGCGCCTCGTCTCCGAACGTGGCGCGCCGCGTTATCTGAGGTCAGAC
>JANOGJ010000022.1:0-2276 GCA_031405995.1 Acidobacteriota bacterium | reverse complement strand
GATCCGGACGCGCATCGACATGCTGACGACAGGCGTCCGCACGCCGGTGGGGATCAAGGTGTTCGGCGACGACCTGCAGGAAATCGAACGGATCAGCGTGGACCTCGAGGGCATGCTCCGTCAGGTGCCGGGCACCCGCAGTACGTTCGCCGAACGCCAGACGGGCCGTGAGTACGTCGACATCATCCCCAATCGCGAGGCGATCGCGCGGTACGGCCTCACCGTTCGTGACGTTCAGGACGTGGTGGAGGCCGCGGTCGGTGGGATGACGGTCTCGACGGCCATTGCCGGGCGCGCCCGATTCTCGATCAATCTGCGCTACGCGGCCGATCGGCGCTCGGATCCGCAGGCGCTCCGTCGCATTCTCGTGCCGGTCCAGTCGACGGGCAGCGTCATGGACTTCGGCGGCGGCAATGCGGGAGCCGGAGGCAGTGCCCAGGCCGGCGGCACGGCCGCGTCCGGTGGCGGCGGCAGCGGAGGCGGGATGGGCTCAATGGGCGGAGGCGGCGGAGGGCAGGCCGGCAGACCGACGTCCGGCAGCCCGTCTGCAACGCTTGCGGCGCCGGCGATGGGCGGGCTCTCGGCGTCCCCGAATCTCATGGAGCAGTGGCGCCAACCGGGTGCCGCCGTCCCGCTCGGGCAACTCGCCGACGTGCGCGTGACGACGGGCCCGCCGATGATCAAAGACGAGAACGGCGTGCTCGTCGGGTACGTGTTCGCCGACATCGATCAGACCACGCGCGACCTTGGCGGCTGGGTGGACGACGCCAAAGCGCTGGTGGCGTCTCAGCTCACGCTGCCTGCGGGCTATCGGCTGCAGTGGACGGGTCAGTACGAGTTCCTTGCGGAGATGGAGGCCCGGCTCCGCTACGTCATCCCGCTCACCCTGATCCTGGTCGTGGTGCTGCTCTACCTCTCCACGCGCGGATGGCCGCAGACGTTCCTGGTGTTGTCCAGCCTGCCATTTGCCGTCGCGGGCAGCGTCTGGCTGCTGGCGTTCATGGACTACAACCTGTCCACCGCGGTGTGGGTCGGGATCATCGCCGTCGCGGGCGTGGCCGCGGAGACGGGCATCGTGATGGTGGTCTACCTGGACGAAGCGTTCACTCGGTACATGCGTGAAGGCCGGATTCATACGCCCGACGATGTGGACGCCGCCGTGGTGGAAGGCGCCGCGGCCCGCGTCCGCCCCCTGGTGATGACCGTCGCCACGACGGTGCTCGGTCTGCTGCCGCTGCTGTGGGAAGCCGGCGGTGGCGCCGACGTATCGGCGAGAACGGCGGCACCGGTGGTCGGTGGTTTGTGGTCGTGCATGGTGCTGACGCTGCTCGTGCTTCCGGCCGCGTACGCGATGTGGCGCCGGCGGCAGGTGCGCGTGGCGATGACGACGTCGCCGCTCGCGCCGATCGATGCGCCTGCGCCTGCAGGCGCCGCATGAATCGACTGAAGCCCGCAGAACTAACCTCCGGTGAGGGCGCGCCGGCGCCGGGCGTGGAAGCTCCAGTCCCACCGCCCGGCCTGTCCTCCACGGACGCACAGCGGCGGCTGGCCGAGTTCGGTCCGAACGAACTCCGTCGCGAGCAGACGACCACCCTGCTCACGCTGCTGGCGCGTCAGTTTGCGAGCCCGGTCATCTGGCTCCTGATCGGCGCGAGCGTTCTGTCCGCGGTCCTCGGCGAGCTGCTCGATGCGATCGCGATCGGGGCGATCGTGATCGTCAACGCGGCGATTGGGTTCTTCCAGGAACACCGGGCGGAGCGGGCGGTCATGGCGCTGCGCTCGATGACGGCGCCGCGCGCCAGGGTCATGCGTGACGGGCACAGCGTCATCGTGCCAGCCGACACCGTCGTGCCAGGCGATCTCCTCGTGCTCGAGGCGGGCGACGTCCCTGCGGCCGACGCACGCCTTCACACCGCCCACGCCCTGACCACGAATGAGGCGCCCTTGACGGGCGAGAGCGCACCGGTCGAGAAGCGGACCGCGCCAACGGCCCCGGACACGCCGCTCGCCGACCGTCATGACTTCGTGTTCATGGGCACGTCCGTCGCGACCGGCACCGGACTCGCCGAGGTCGTCGCCACGGGCATGCAGACCGAACTCGGCAGGATCGCCCACCTGCTGGCGACAGCGGAAGAGAGCGTGACGCCGCTGCAACAGCGTCTTGCGAAGGTCAGCCGGACCCTGCTGTACATCTGCGGCGGCATTGTGGCGGTGGTGGCCCTGGCGGGGCTGCTGCGCGGCTGGCCGCTCATCCAGGTATTCATGGCGGCCGTGTC
>JANOGJ010000864.1:0-6678 GCA_031405995.1 Acidobacteriota bacterium | reverse complement strand
GGTCGCAATTCTCGTCGGTGATGTGAGGCCGAAGGAGCGCAATGGTCGTCAGGGTCAGCGCGCCCGCACCGAGCAGATCGAGGACGACGGGAAACCGCCGCGCCGCTCTAGCGGCCTCAATCCGGTGGTAAGCCGCGTGCTCAGACAGGTGGAGCACCTGTGTGCAATAGGTGAAGAGCGACGAGCAGCCCTCGCCGAGGTACAGCCGGCGCTCGTCGAACTCGGCGAGGAGCCGCAGAAGTTCGACGGTCGCGTGTCGTTCATTGGTTGCGGCGCGCAAGACCGCCGCGAGGAGATCGCGATCAGAGAGTTGCGAAGCGGCAGATGAAATGGCCATAAGTCTTCATAACACGCTGATTTCGCAGGCTCCGTCGTCGCCCCTGCCGCGCGATCACGTCGCGCACGTCGCAAATGACGACGTGACGCGACTTCGTTCGATAACGTGTGGAGGATGACGACGGAAGGCGCGCGCGTCAACGGTTGGCGAGGCGCGTCAATGACCCTGAGAGAAGCTGTCAAGTGCTTTCTTGCCGTTGACCGAAAGATCTGTGGGTCACTCGCGCAACTCGGTCCAGACCGAGTTGGCTTGACTGGCACGAGAGTCGTGCCAGGTGTCAGGCCTCGCGCCTCCGTTGATGTTGCAGAATTTGCAAACATCAACGCCACCAGAAATCGCAATTCTTGCCAGTTGATCAAGTAGTCTCCCCGGTATGACGCCACGCGGCGACTCCCCTGCGGGTCAGCCAAAGACCCGTCGCGTTGGGGCCGATCGGGTCGAGATGCGCGGTAATGACCTCACCGTCATCACCCCGGTGCGGCACATTGCCGGATGGGACGTTCGGAAGTACCGTGCGCCGGTAGTCCGATTCGACGGACGCACCTGGCGAATCACCAACAAGACGATCGGCGCAGACAAACTGACCCGCTACGAGCTCGTGTCCTGGGAACCGTTGGACGGAGAGCTGACGGGTCCGGAAATTGACTACACGCCTGACTACGTCGCCCTGCGCGATCATGCGCTCGCCATCGGACGCCGGCGCAGCCGGGCGACGATGCTCCTCAACTACGTCGGTCCGCTGACCGGCTTCCTCCCCGCACGCACGAAGGCCCGGCTCGAAACGGTGTACGGCATCGACCCGGTGGTGTCGACGAGGTGGTCCGTCTTCATTCAGTATCTCGTCGCGCTCGCCGCCTTCGCGCTCGGCGCGATCGGGCAGATGGTCAGCGGATTCGGCTACTCGAGCGGCATTCCCACGCTGTTGGTCCTGGCGATCGGCGTCATCGCCGGCGTCGACGCCGCCGTGCGATGGGGGCGGCTGTTTGCCGAGGAGCGCCCGGCTCCCGGGTTCTACGAGTGGTTGTTCAGGCGCCCTACTCCCTGAGCGGCGTGCCTTGCGATCACGATTCCGTCGTGGCGGTCACTTTGGCCGCGTGAGCGACGCCCGCTCGCGCCGATACTTCGCGGCCTGATCGCGCCGGCCCCACGCCTCATAGCGTTCGACGATCTGGTCGAGCGCCTTGATCCGCAACGGGTGCGACACGCCGTAGAGGGCGGCCAGCTGCCGAGTCGCCGCGAATGCCTCCCGAAGCAGGCCTCCTTCGGGAGGACCCTTTCCTCCCTCACTCCCTCATGCGGAAAAAGCGGGCCGAACACGCAAGGGGGCGATGTCGGCGGCCCGGGTCCATTGATCTTGATGCCCGGCTGAGGCTGAGGGTCAGAAGGCGCTAGCTACGCGCGGCGCAGCAGGTCTCGCCACAAATCGAGGACGTCCGGGCGGACGTCGCCAATGTGCGTCTCGACTTCGCGCGCCAGGCTGGCGCGGTCGCCGAGCGACAGCAGCGCCGCCGCATCGTGCAGGTCCAGATACCCGCCGGCCGCCAGCTTCAGCAGGATGAGGTCGCTCGTCCGCGGCACCGGCAGATCGGCGCCCATCACCGTCAGGCGCTCGGCGCGGGCGATGAGTCGCGCTTCCCAGGGCCACTTCGCCAGGACGACGTCCACATCAAGGTCGTCGCCGCGCTGCACGTGGACGACCCCGCCCAACGGATCGTCGGCATCACCGCGGCGAGGATCGACCCGGGCCCCGTCGCGCTCGAGCCCGGCCCACGTCGCGCGGTCGAGCACGCGCGCATCCGTGGTCATGAGGTCCACGTCCACGGTGAACCGGGGATAACCGCGAGCGGCCATCGCGTGTGCGCCGATGAGCGCGTAGGGCGCGCCGATCGACTCGAGCAGCTGACGGACGGGCTCAACCGTCATTTATCAGCGGCCTCCGACGCGGCCGAGCGGCGGCGGCCGACACGTCGTGTGGCCGCGATGCGCGCGCGGGCCGTCTCGCGATCCACTCGATGCACGGCCATGAACGACGCCAGTCCCTCCTCGCCCAGCCGGATCGCCAGCGCGACCCGTTCGGCCGGCGTGAGCGCCGCAAGACGCTGCTGCCGCCGGCGAGACACGTCGTGGCCCAGGGTGCTGCGCATCGCGGCCAGTATACCGACGCGGCCCCGTCGAAGCGCTAGAATGCCCCGGGTGGCAGACATGACCAGAGCCGGGCGCGTGGTGTTCTGTGGGGTCTTGACGCTGGCGCTCGCCGTTCCCGTGCTCGTCGACGCGCAGGGACGCGGACGCAGGGGGAAGACCGTGGGCGTCCATGTCGGGCGCGGCGGGGGCCAGGCCGGCGCGCAACTGGGATGCTCGAGCCGCTGCCGCCGGGTCAGCACCGCATCTCCATGTTCACGACCGTGCCCAATCAGGACCCGTTCACCGGCGAAGTGCTGCCCGGGACCATTGATCTTGATGCCCGGCTGAGGCTGCGGGCCCGAAGACAGTAGGAGTCGCGATACTCTGAGCTGTGAGCACTTCACCGGCCCCTGCGCGTTTCGATTCACTCGGCCTCGCCGACGCCCTCGTCCGTGCCGTCACGGCGTTGGGCTATGAGGAGCCGACGCCGATCCAGCGCGAGGCTATTCCCGTCCTGCTCGCCGGCAAGGACCTGCTCGGACAGGCCGGCACAGGCACCGGCAAGACGGCGGCGTTCGCGCTCCCGTTGATCCACCGGCTGCTCAAGCCTCCCACCGGATCGCCTGCCCTGAGCGAGCGAAGCGAGTCGAAGGGGCCTGCCCTGAGCGAGCGAAGCGAGTCGAAGGGTCCGCGCGGCCTGATCCTCGTGCCGACGCGCGAGCTCGCGATGCAGGTCGCGGAAGCCGTCCACAAGTATGCGAAGGGCACGGCACTGCGCGTCGTGCCCGTGTACGGCGGCGCGCCGATGGATCAGCAAATCCGCGCCCTCCGCCGCGGAGTGGACATCGTCGTCGCGACGCCGGGTCGCGCCCTTGACCTCATGCGCCGCCAGGCACTCATGCTCGACGCCGTCGCGGTCCTCGTCCTCGATGAAGCGGACGAGATGCTCGACATGGGATTCGCCGAGGATCTCGAGGCGATCCTGACGGCCACGCCCGTCACGCGCCAGACGGCGCTCTTCGCGGCCACGATGGCGCCGCGGATCGCGGCGATTGCGGAAAAGCACCTGACCAGGCCGGCGCGGATCATGATCAAGGCCGAGAAGCGAGCCGCCGGCAAGCTCCCGCAGGTCCGTCAGGTCGCGTTCATCGCATCGCGCGCGAGCAAGGCCCACGCGCTCGGACGCATCCTCGAGTTCGAGGAGCCGGCGTCGGCCATCGTCTTCTGCCGCACGCGGATCGAGGTGGAAGAGCTCACGGATATCCTGAAATCGCACGGCTACGGCGCGCAGGCGCTGCACGGCGGCATGGAGCAGCGCGAGCGCGACCGCGTCATGACGATGTTCCGTCAGGAGAAAGCGGACGTGCTCGTCGCGACCGACGTCGCCGCCCGCGGCCTCGATATCGATCACGTCTCGCATGTGATCAACTACGACATCCCGACATCGCCAGAGGTGTACGTGCACCGCATCGGGCGGACCGGCCGCATCGGCCGCGAGGGCGTCGCGATCACGCTCGTGGACCCGCGCGAGCAGCGCATGCTTCGCCAGATTGAGCGGCTGACGCGCCAGCCCATCGAGATGGCGCCGCTGCCAACCGAGGCGGCGCTCCAGGCCAAGCGTCTGGGTGCGATGCGTTCCGCCATCGAGGAACGGATCAAGGCGGGCGCGCTCGACGGCCCGCGCGCGTTCGTCGCCGACCTCGCGCACAGCGTCGATGTGCTGGATATCGCGGCTGCTGCGGTCTCGCTGTTGCAGGCCCAGGACGAGTCAGGCGACGACGAGGACGACGCACCGCCGCCGCCTGCCGGGGACGTCGAGCGCGCGGTTGCCGGACCGATGATCCGGCTGTTCGTCGGCGCCGGCCGCTCCGGCGGAATCCGCCCAGGCGACCTCGTCGGCGCCATTACTAATGAGGCGCACCTCACGTCGCGTCAGTTGGGGAAGATCACCATCGGCCCGCACCACTCGCTGGTGGAGGTGCCCGAGTCACTCGCCGGCCGCGTGATTCGCGCGCTGCAGAAAACGACGCTGAAGGGACAGAAAGTTACCGTCCGCCGTCAACCGTGAAGAGCACCGACGGCCGCTTGACGTACCCGTACGCATACTGCGACCCGTCCGACTTCAGAATCGGTCCGGCAAGGTAGACCCGGACGAGCCCGGAGCGATCCGCGGGCGCAAACTGTTTGAAGGGCGTGCGCTTCCCGGTCGAGAGATCGATGCGATCCACGACCGCCGGAATGAGTCCCGTGCGCTGGACGAATACCGCGCGGCCATCCTCACTGAAGGCGAACGGTTCGTCGCTGTCCTCGATCGCGGCGAGCGGCCGCGCCGCGCCGCCATCCACCGGGTAGACCGCCCATCCGTCGTCCCTCGTCACCCCGACCGCCGTCGTCCCATCCGGCGCGAACAGGGCGGACACAACGCCCTCCGGGAGGACCGGCACTGGCGCGCCACCGGACAACGGCACGCGGTAGTGCCGCGTGGGTTTCGACGGCTCGCTGCCGAGCAGGACCACCGACTTTGAATCGGGAAGCCATTGGGCTTCCTGGATGTGGGTCACGGGACTGATCGCGATGTGCAGAGGATCTCCGGCGCCGAGCGGGTACGCGACCAGCTGCGCACGACTCGCGATCAACCCGAGCACCCAACGGCCGTCCGGCGACCAGCCCCGGTTATCGCCTTCCCCGAGCTGCACGATGGGCGACCCGTCCACCTTTCTCCACACGACCGCGTAGTCGGCGCCGCCGTTGCCGTCCGAGAACAACAGGCGCAGACCGTCGGCAGAGAGGCTCGGCCCCCAGCTCTTGTTGAGCCAGCTCAGGTCCCGCTCGTCGGCCTGACCGGCCCCGCGCGCGACGATGCCGTACCGGTTTTCCTCGCGCGTCGCCAGCCAGCGGCCGTTCTTGGCGATGTCGTGAATCGTGAAATCGCCGGGGCTTGTGAGCGCCAACACCGCAGGGCCGCTGGCGTCCGCGGGGACGCGATAGATCTGATACGACATCTCGCCCGCCAGCCGGCCTTCCGTCGCGCGCGCGCTGGCGCCGAACAGCACGGCCGATCCGTCAGGCGTCCAGACGACGCCCTCTTCGCCCCAGAACTCGCCGGCGAGCGTCGTGACCTTGCCCGATCGGTCCACGACCTTGACGTAGCCGCGGTCGTCGTACCGCTGCGGGTGCTCCATGAACGCCACGCGCGTGCCGTCAGGCGAGACCCGCGGATCGCTCAGGTAACCGTTTGCGTCGTACACCTTGGTGCCAACCGGGTACTCGAGCTGATCCTTGCCGCCCAGATCGCGAATGACCGCGACGGTCGTGCCGTCCGGGCTCCAGTCAGCTTCACGGACCCGATCCAGCCACGGGCGCGGCGATCCTTCGAGCGTCATGCGCGCCAGCGTGCCCACAAACAGACGGTGATTGAGGTACGTGGCGCCGGTCAGCACCGCCAACTCGCCCTTGGACGACACCGACAACAAGTGTGTCTGCGCGGGACCGAACCGCCGCGCTTCGAGGGTGCCGTGGCGAATCTCGAACAGGCTCGGGGTGTTGCCCGTCAGCGCCGAACTGAAAACGATCGTCTCGCCGTCGGGCAGATACCGCGCGTTGAAGATCGACTGCGGCTCGAACGTCCGCATGGTGAACGTGAGTGATGTCGGCGCCGGCGCGCGCATCATGCGGCCGCCCGCGACGCCGGCCGCCGCGGCGACGACGACGAGCGCCAGGGCGACGAGCGGCGAAAGGGCGCGCCGGGCGCGCGGCGCGGACGCGTCCGTCGCCGGACCCCGGCCCGACGAGGTCGATCCCGACAGGGCTTCGAGCGCGAACGCCACGTCGCGAGCCGACTGAAAGCGCTGGCCCTGGTTCTTCTCCAGGCAGTGCCGGATGATGCGATCCAGCTCAGGTGAGAGGTCGGGGCGCGATCCGACGAGTTCGGGCGGCTCCTGCGTGAGGATGGCCGTCATCGTGTCGGCCGAAGTCTCGCGCTGGAACGCGCGGCCTCCGCTGACCATCTCGTACAGCACGACGCCGAAAGCAAAGACGTCCGCGCGCGCGTCGGCCGCCTGCCCGCGCACCTGCTCGGGCGCCATGTAGCCAATCGTGCCCATGACCGTGCCCGGGTCAGTGGCGGCAATGGTCTCGGCCGCGCCGGATTGACCCGATGTCGTGGCCTGCCTCGCAAGACCGAAGTCGAGGATCTTGACCTGTCCATCCTCGAGGAG
>JANOGJ010000847.1:0-2609 GCA_031405995.1 Acidobacteriota bacterium | reverse complement strand
GCCGCCGACCCGCCCGGCGGGTCGCGCTGCAGATCCCACTGCACGCGGTTCATGCCCGCCTGCGCCGGCATCTTCATGGTCCGAATCACCTGGCCCGCGTCGAGGATCTCGATCGTCACTTCGCCGAGGCCCGCGCGCGTCCAGAACGACAGCGCCGTGCCGCCCTGCGGGTTGTCGCCGCGGAACTGCCGGAGTGTGACCCGGCGCGTCTCCTCCCCGTCGTTCTTCCACTGCACGGCCGGCCGCGGATCGAAGAGCGCCACGCTGGCCGATCCGATGCGGCCGAGTTGCTCGAGCGGCGTGATGTCGTCGGCGATCCAGAAGCTCCGTCCGTGCGTGGCGACGATGAGGTCGCGGTCGCGCGGATGGATGAGCAGGTCGTCAATGCGTACCGAGGGCAGGCCGCTGCTGAACCGCTTCCAGCTCTTCCCGCCGTCGACCGTCGCGTACAAACCGAACTCCGTGCCGGCAAACAGCAGGTTCGGGTTCTCGTAACCCTCGCGCACCGCGTTGATGTTGCCCTTGACGGGCAGGTCGCCGGCGACCGACGTCCAGGTCCTGCCGTAATCCATCGTCTTGAAGAGGTACGGCTTCCAGTCGTCGTTGCGGTGGTTGTCGAGCGACGCGTAGGCGGTCGCGGCATCGAAGTTCGACGGCACGACGCGCGTCACCTGGATGGCGCCGCGCACGCCCGGCACGTTGCCGATGACGTTCGTGAACGTCGCGCCGGCGTCCTGGCTCACCTGCAGGTTGCCGTCGTCGGTGCCGACGTAAATGACGCCCGCGCGCACCGGCGATTCCGCGATGGTCGTGATCACGGAATTATTGGAGTAGCCGTCGTGCTTGGACGCCATCGGCGCGTTGCCGGCGACGCCCATGATCGCCGTGGCGAACCGATCGACGTTGTTCGTCAGGTCGGTCGGGTTCATCCACCACGTGTCGCCTCGCGTGGACGACTTGAGGAAGAACTGCGCGCCCGTGTAGACGACCGACGGGTTGTGCGGAGACAGCTCGATCGGCGTGTTCCAGTAGAAGCGGAACGTCGGGACCTGCGCCGGTGCGTTGGTGATGTTGCCGCCGCGTCCGCCGCCACCCCCGCCGCCCGCGTTGGGCCGCACGCTGCGGCTCGTCCCCGTGCGGAGGTCGAGCCGGCTCATGGCACCGTTCTGCGACTCGGAGTAGATGATCCGCCAGTCGCTCGGATCCTGCCGGGTGTAGAAGCCGTCGCCGCCGCCGACGTTGTACCAGTCGGTGTTCACCGCGCCGCCGTTCGATCGCACCGCGCTCGGCCCGCACCAGCTGCCGTTATCCTGCAGCCCGCCGCAGACGTGGTACGGCCGGCGCATGTCGGCCGACACCTGGTAGAACTGCCCGAGCGCCATGTTGTTGTGGTAATCCCAGGTCGTGCCGCCGTCGAAGCTCAGGTCGAAGCCGCCGTCCTGGCCGACCGCGACGATCCGCGGATCTTTCGGGCTGATCCAGAACGCGTGGTAGTCGCCGTGGCCCGTGCCCTGCAGCGAGCGCCAGGTCTTGCCGCCGTCGGTCGAGACCTGCGCGCTCGCGCCGCCCTGGAAGACCTTCTGCGGATTGACGGGATCGACGCGAATCTGGCTGTAGTAGATCGGCCGGTTGTTCACGTTCGTCAGGAACGTCCACGTCTTGCCGGCGTCGTCGGTCCGCCACACACCGCTCCGGTTGGGCCCGCCGTTCTGCGTGCGCACGGCGTCGCCGCTCGCGCCCGGTCCGCCGTCGTCGCCGACGCCGACCTGGATGCCCGCCTCGGCGCCGACTTCGACGATCGCGTAGAGCGTCGAGGGCTTCGCGCGATGAATGTCGATGCCGATGCGGCCGATGATGCCGTCCGGCGGGCTCGGCCACCCGCCGCCCTGAATCTTCGTGAACGTGTTGCCGCCGTCGGTGGACTTCCACAGCCCGCCGCCCGAGCCCCCGCCGTTGAAACCCCACCAGGTGCGCCGGCGCTGGTACGACGCCGCGTAAATGACGTTCGGGTTGACGGGGTCGATGGCGACGTCGATGAAGCCCGTGTCGCCGTTGATGTACTTCGCCTTTGTCCACGTCTTGCCGCCGTCGATCGTCTTGTAGAGGCCGCGTTCGTCGTTCGGTCCGAACAGATGGCCGACGGCCGCGACGAACGCGATGTTTGGGTTGGTCGGGTGGACGGCGATGCGGCCGATCGACTGCGTGTCCTCGAGGCCGAGGTGCGTCCAGGTGGCGCCACCGTCGGTCGACTTGTACACGCCGTTGCCAATCGAGGAGCTCTGGCGGCCGTTCGGCTCGCCCATGCCGACGTAGAGAATGTTGGGGTCGCTCTGTGAGAGGCCGATGTCGCCGATCGACGACGCCGGCAGGTTGTCCATCAGCGAGGTCCACGTCCGCCCGCCGTTCGTCGTCTTCCAGAGTCCGCCCGTGGCGTAGCCGACGTACATCAGGAACGGGTCGTTGACGGCGCCCTCGATGTCGTCGATGCGTCCGCCCATGACGGCCGGACCGATGGATCGAAACTCAAAGCCGCGGAACATCGGCTCGGTTGAGGGATTGACTTGAGCGGCGGCGACCGCCTGGCCGCCCGGGCCCTGCGCGAACAGTAC
>JANOGJ010000844.1:0-2295 GCA_031405995.1 Acidobacteriota bacterium | reverse complement strand
GGATGGAGCAGGAGCAGGAGCGCGGCATCACCATCACCTCGGCGGCCACCACCTGCTTCTGGAAGGGCATGGATCTGTCCTATCCGGAGCACCACATCAACATCATCGACACCCCGGGCCACGTCGACTTCACCATCGAGGTCGAGCGCTCGATGCGCGTGCTCGACGGCGCCTGCATGGTCTATGACGCGGTGGCGGGCGTGCAGCCGCAGTCCGAGACGGTGTGGCGCCAGGCGAACAAGTACCGCGTGCCGCGGCTTGCGTTCATCAACAAGATGGACCGCGTCGGCGCCACCTTCTTCAAGTCCTACGGGCACATCCGCGACCGGCTGAGGGGCAACCCGGTGCCGATCCAGATCCCGATCGGCGCGGAAGAAAAATTCGAAGGCGTGATCGACCTGGTGGCGATGCAGGCCATCTACTGGGACGAAGCCTCCCAGGGCATGAAATTCGAGAAGCGGCCCGTTCCCGCCGAGCTCGCCGCCGAGGCGAAAGAGTGGCGCGACAAGATGGTGGAGGCCGCTGCCGAAGCCAACGAAGAGCTGATGAACAAGTACCTCGAGACCAACGAATTGTCGGTCGAGGAGATCAAGAAGGGCATCCGCATGCGCACCATCGCGAACGAAATCGTTCCGATGCTGTGCGGCACCGCGTTCAAGAACAAGGGCGTTCAGGCGATGCTCGACGCGGTGATCGATTACCTGCCCTCGCCGGCGGACATTCCGCCGGTCAAGGGCGCAAACCACAAGGGCGAGCCCGATACGCGCAAGCCCGGCGACGACGAACCCTTCGCGGCGCTCGCGTTCAAGATCATGACCGACCCGTTCGTCGGCCAGCTCTCGTTCATTCGCGTGTACTCGGGCGTGCTTGCCTCCGGAGACACGGTTCTCACCTCGATGCGCGGCAGGAAAGAGCGCATCGGGCGCCTGTTGCAGATGCACGCCAACGAGCGCAAGGAGATCAAGGAAGTGCGCGCGGGCGACATCGCCGCGGTGGTGGGCCTGAAGGACGTCATCACCGGCGAGACCATCTGCGACGTGAAGAAGTCTATCACCCTCGAGCGCATGGAGTTCCCCGAGCCCGTGATCTCGCAGGCGGTCGAACCGAAGACCAAGGTCGACCAGGAAAAGATGGGCGTGGCGCTGGGACGCCTCGCGCAGGAGGACCCGTCGTTCCGCGTGCGCACCGACGAAGAGTCGGGCCAGACCATCATCTCCGGGATGGGCGAACTGCACCTCGAGATCATCGTCGACCGCATGAAGCGCGAGTTTGGCGTCGAGGCTTCGGTCGGCAAGCCGCAGGTGGCCTACCGCGAAACATTCAAGAAGGCGCTCGAATCCGAGGGCAAGTTCATCAAGCAATCGGGCGGGCGCGGGCAGTACGGCCACGTGTGGCTCAAGCTCGAACCGCAGCGCGGCAAGGGCAATGAGTTCGTCGACGGCGTCAAGGGCGGCCGGGTACCGAAGGAATTCATTCCGGCGGTGAAAAAAGGCGTCGACGAGGCCCTGCTGGAAGGCGTGCTGGCCGGATACCCGGTGGTCGACGTCAAGGTCACGCTGACCGACGGCTCGTACCACGAGGTCGACTCGAACGAGAACGCGTTCAAGATGGCGGCGATCTTTGCCTTCAAGGATGGCATGCGCGCCGGCACGCCGACGCTGCTCGAGCCGATCATGGCGGTCGAGGTCGAGATGCCCGAAGAAAAGATGGGCGATGTCATGGGAGACTTGTCGTCGCGTCGCGGCATCATCCAGGGCATGGAAGATCTCGCCGGCGGCAAGACCATCAAGGCCGAAGTCCCGCTGGGCGAGATGTTCGGCTACTCCACGACGCTGCGCTCGCTTACGCAGGGGCGTGCCACCTACACGATGGAATTCAAGCACTACGCCGAGGCGCCGAAGAGCGTCGCCGAGGCCGTGATCAGCGCTAAGACGAAGTAATACAACAGGAAAAAGTCATGGCAAAAGGCAAATTTGAGAGAACCAAGCCGCACGTGAACGTGGGCACGATTGGTCACGTGGATCACGGCAAGACGACGCTGACGGCGGCGATGACGCACATCCTTGCGAAGAAGTACGGTGGGGAGGCGAAGAACTACGACCAGATTGATGCGGCGCCGGAGCCGCTGCTTCGTTGCCCCTTGAAACAGCAACAGCAGGAGCGCCCCCAGCAGCGGCAGCGTCAACGTTAACAGCAGCAAAATCTTCATATCCACGTTACCAGTTCGAACCGTCGCCTCACTGATTATTCAAACAGTCCCAGGGCGATCAGCAGCCCCAGAATCACGCCGCCAAA
>JANOGJ010000840.1:0-2597 GCA_031405995.1 Acidobacteriota bacterium | reverse complement strand
CCCAGGCGTACGACCAGATGCGATCGGGGCCGATGAGGCCCGGCAGCGTGCCGGCGAAGTGATCCGCGAGCAGGCGACCGAGCAGGTTGCCTTCGGTCCGCGCGCCGGGTCCGTAGATCACGCCGGGATAAAGGATGACGACGGGCTGTCCGGCGAGCTGGGCGCGGCGGGCGACGCCAAGCGCGGCGACTTTCGTCCGCTGGTAGTCATTGGCGAGGATCGGCGTCGGCCGGCCGGCCGGCGGGCGCGCGAGGAACGACGACGTGTAGACGAGCCGACGGAGTCCCGCGTGACGCAGCGCCTCGAGCGCGTGCTCGAGACCTCCCACGTTGACCCGATCGAAATCCCGAGGGTCGGGCCGCCAGAGGCTCACGAGCGCGGCCGCATGGCACATCGCGTCGCACCCGCGCGCGGCCGCGACGACGGCCTGCCGATCGCGGATGTCCGCGTCGATCGCGCGGCCGGGCAACCCCGCGCGACTCGCCTGGCGCGCGAACACCACTGGGTCGTGGCCGCGCCGGACCAGGGCGTGCACGATCGCGCGTCCGAGATAGCCGGTGCCACCCGTGACGAGCACGCGCATGGCCAGGGATTATGACAGTGGGCGCGTGCTATTCTGCGGCGGATGTTCAAGCGGCAGACCACGGGCTCCGTGGTGTGCGCCTCGTGCGGCTACCTCGTCGGCGTGAACGACGACCGCTGCTATCACTGCGGTCGCCGGAATCCCGGGTTGTGGGGGTTCGCGCCCGCGCTCCGCAGCCTCGGCCACGACGTCGGGTTCGTGCCGTTCGTCATCGGCACCTGCATCATCGTGTATGCGCTCACGCTCGTGGCGTCCCGGGGCGACATCGGGATGAGCGGGCCGATGAACCTCCTCGCCCCGAAGTGGGAGAGCCTGCTGCTGTTCGGCGCGAGCGGCTACTACCCGGTCTTTGGCTACGACCGCTGGTGGACCGTCCTCAGTGCCGCGTGGCTGCACGGCAACGTGCTGCACATCCTGTTCAATCTGATGTGGATCCGCCAGCTGGCGCCGGCGATCGGCGAGTTCTACGGGCCGGGCCGGATGATCATCATCTACACGGCCGGCGCGGTGGTCGGGTTCACGGCCAGCTCGGCCGCGTTTCCCATCCCGATTCCGTTTCTCCACGGCGCGGGCTATACCGTCGGCGCCTCGGCGCCCATCTTCGGCCTGCTCGGCGCGCTCGTCTATTACGGCCGGCGCGCCGGATCCCGCCACGTCCTGGCGCAGGCGTGGAACTGGGTGATCATCGCGGGCGTGTTCGGGTTCATCTTTCCCGGCATCGACAACTGGGCGCACGCCGGCGGGTTCGCGGGCGGGTACCTCGCCGGGCGCCTGCTCGATCCCCTCACGCCCGAGCGGATCAACCACATGGCGATCGCCGTGGTCTGCCTCCTGCTTTCCGTGCTGTCGATCGTCGTCAGCGTGCTGACCGGCGCGGCGATCCTCCAGTAGGATCCGGTCCACCTCATGCGCAGACCCTCAGTGCTCATTACCGGCGCGTCCGGAGAACTCGGGCACGGCCTGATCGAGCGGCTCGCGGCCCCTTCGACAGGCTCAGGGCAGGTTGACGGCGCGCGCGCCATCGTCACGCTGGACATCGCCCCGCTCGAGCCGGGCCTGGCCCGGCTGGTCCATCGGGAAGTCTCAGGTTCGATCCTGGACCGTGGCGCACTCGAGCGGATTCTCTCGGAGTTCGAGGTGGACCTCGTCTTCCATCTGGCCGCGTTGCTCTCGACCCGCGCCGAGTTCTCCCCGGTGTCGGCGCACGAGGTCAACGTCGAGGGCACGCTCGAGCTCCTCGAGTTCGCGCAGCGCGAGGGCGAATCGCACGGGCGGCCCGTGGCGTTCCTGTACCCGTCGTCCATCGCCGCGTATGGCCTGCCGGACGCCGCGACGAAGCATCGCGCCGGCCGCGTGCGCGAGGACGACTGGACGCAGCCGACGACGATGTACGGGTGCAACAAGTTGTACTGCGAGCAGATCGGCCGGTACTACGCGCGGTACTACAAGCAGCTGGCCGCCGACCCGCAGAGCGGCCGCGTCGATTTTCGGTCGGTGCGGTTTCCGGGGCTGATCTCGGCCGCCACCGTGCCGTCGGGCGGGACGTCCGACTACGCCCCCGAGATGATCCACGCGGCCGCCAAGGGCGAGCCGTACGCTTGTTTCGTCCGGCCCGACACGCGGATTCCGTTCATGGCGATGCCGGATGCGATCGAGGCCCTGCTCGCGCTCTCGCGGGCGCCGCGGGCGGCGCTCACGCGAACCGCTTACAACGTCGGCGCGTTCGCCCCGACGGCCGACGAGGTCCGCGCGGAAGTCCTTCGCGCGTTTCCCTCGGCGAGCCTCACGTTCGCGGTGGATGCCAAGCGGCAGGGGATCGTCGATTCGTGGCCCGAGGACGTCGACGACTCGGCCGCGCGGCGCGATTGGGGCTTTGCGCCCAAGTACGATTTCCACAGGGCGATGACGGAGTACCTGATACCGGAGATCAAGAAACGCTACTTGTCGTAAGAGCATTCACCATGAAGAACATGGAGAACATGAAGGCCCGACGGCACTCGCGGGCGAACGCCCG
>JANOGJ010000826.1:0-1549 GCA_031405995.1 Acidobacteriota bacterium | reverse complement strand
CGTGCGCGGCTTCGAGGGCCAGGGCGATCTGACCGGCGATCTGCAGCGCGTCACTGACCGGCACCGGGCCGCGGGCGATGCGCGTCGACAGATCCTCGCCTGCCACGAGCTCCATCACGAGCGCACGCGTGGGTCCGCCGTCCTCGATGCCGTAGATCGCCGCGATGTTCGGGTGATTGAGCCCGGCCAGCGTTTTCGCTTCGCGCTCGAAGCGCGCGAGCCGATCGGGATCCGACGCGAAGAGCGCCGGCAGGATCTTCACGGCGACGTCGCGCCCGAGCTTGGTGTCTCGCGCGCGGTACACCTCGCCCATGCCGCCCGCGCCGATGGCGCTGACGATCTCGTACGGTCCCAAACGCGTGCCGGCCGAAAGCGACATGCGCGGGAGTGTACTCTGACTGGAGGCCGCCTACGTCCAGGCGTCGGCGGCGACGTACGCGTCGATCACGGCGCGTTCCCCGTCGCGCCCGCGCTGCGAGTTGCCGTGCTCCATGCCGATGACGCCCGTGAAGCCGCGGCTGTGGATGTGCTTGAACACGTTGCGGTAGTTGACCTCGCCGGTTCCGGGCTCGTTCCTGCCCGGATTGTCGCCCGCCTGGAAGTAGGCGATCTCGTCCCACGCCGCCGTGATGTTGGGGATGAGGTTCCCCTCCGTGATTTGCTGGTGATAGGCGTCGAACAGGATCTTGCACGACGGGCTCCCGACCGCTTTGCAGATCGAATACGCCTGCGGCGTCGTCGTGAGGAACATCCCGGGATGGTTCCGCAGCGTATTGAGCGGCTCCAGCACCATTACGAGGCCATGCGGTTCGAGGATCGCGGCCGCGCGCTTGAGCGTCTCGATGACGTTGGCGCTCTGGAAATCGATGTGCAGGCGCCGGTCGATGTGGCCCGGGACGACGGTCATCCACTTCGCGTTGACGCGCTTGGCGACGTCAATCGAGCCTGTGACTTCGGCAAGGAACTTGTCGCGGGCCGCGCCGGCGCCCAGGGTAAGCGTCGGCTCGGTCCAGTTGATCGCGTGCGCGACAAACACGCCCATCCGCATCTTGAGGCGCGCCAGCGTCTGGCCGATCCGCTCCTGCAGATCGACCGGCCGATCGCGCATGCTGTTGTCCTCGAGGGCGGTGAAGCCTTCGGCCGCCATGAATTCGAGCTGCGCGATCTGATCCGGGCCGGCGTGTTGCGCGAACATGCCGAAGTGCGGCGCGTACGCCAGCCGGAACGACCGCGCTGCCTTGGTTTGGGCCTCGGCCGATGCGCCGAGGCGCGCGAACGGCCACACCGCCGCGCCCGCGCCCGCCACGAGCGCCGATTGCACGAACGTTCGCCGGTCAGGTCGCATCACTCGTTCCTCCTTCACACGATCAAGAGATAACCACGAAGGTCACGAAGAACACGAAGAAGAGCGAGCACGGAGGACGCGGAGACACGGAGAACACGGAGGGGTCCCCTCCGTGAAAAGCCCGGCGTCACCCTGGGGCCACGACCAGACCGGGTTACGAACACCCCACGCGGATGCCTGATTTCACGGTGGTTCGGGTGTTCG
>JANOGJ010000820.1:0-1781 GCA_031405995.1 Acidobacteriota bacterium | reverse complement strand
GCCTCTAGAACTGAAAATAGATAAACTGCGCGCCCTCGAAGTTGCCGAACAGCAGCACCAGGTAGAACACCGCGCCGTAGAGCGCGTAGCGCGCCACGATCGGCCACGACATCGGCGCCAGTTCCGACCCGCGGCGCGCCTGGTAGATGTGGACCAGCAGGAACGGCGCCGTAATCAGGACGAGCGGCACGAAGAGCGAATGCCACGTCGCGGCGGTCGGCGCGAGGTTCGTGAACACCTCACGCGTGAAGCGCCCGACCTGCTCCACCGATTCGGCGCGGAAGATCAGCCACCCGTAACACGTCACGTGGAACATCACGAAGGCAAGCGCCACGCGCGCCCAGTTGAAACCCGGCGGCACGAGACTCCGCAGGACGGGCACCTCGGCGATCGCGCGCCCCACGATCAGCGCCACGCCCTGAAACGCGCCCCACAACACGAACGTCCACGCCGCGCCGTGCCACAGGCCGCCGAGCACCATCGTGACCAGCAGGTTCCGATGAGTCCTGAGATTGGATCCGCGATTCCCGCCGAGCGGAATGTAGAGATAGTCGCGCAGCCACGTCGACAAACTGATGTGCCAGTTGCGCCAGAACGCCTGCGGTGACGCGACAAAATACGGGAACAGGAAGTTGACGTTCAGCTCGATCCCCAGCAACTTCGACACGCCGCGCGCGATGTTCGAATACCCGGCGAAGTCGCCGTAAATCTGCAGCGCGAACGCGTAGGTGGCCAGCAACACGTCGAGCCCACCCGGCGACGCGGAGGACCCGTAGACCGTGTCCACGAGTCGCGCGAGGTTGTCCGCCACGAACATCTTCTGGAAACAGCCCCAGCCGATGAGCCACAGCCCTTCCCATGACTGGGCGGCCGTGATCGCGCGCGGCCGCGCGATCTGCGGCAGCAGCAGCGACGCCCGCAGGATCGGTCCAGCCACGAGATGCGGGAAGTACGCGACGAACAGCGCGAAGTCCAGCGGGTGCGACGTCGGCGCGATGTCCCGTCGATACACGTCGATGACGTAGCTCACCGTCATGAACGTGTAGAACGAGATGCCGATCGGCAGGACGACGTCGAGCGTGACGGCGTCGAGATGCCAGCCGGCGAGCGCGGCGAGTTGGACGAGCGAGTCCTCGAAGAAGTTGAAGTACTTGAAGACGCCGAGCATCCCGAAATTGAAGATGAGGCTCAGGACGAGCGCGGTACGCCGGCGCCCAGACGCGTGGCTGCGGCCGAGGTACCGGCCGACGAGGAAGTCCACGACGGTCGACCCGATGAGCAGGCTGAGGAATCGCCAGTCCCACGCCGCGTAGAAGTAGTAGCTGGCCGCGAGCAGCATCACGTTCTGCGCGCGGTGCGGCAGCAGCCGGTACAAGCCGTAGACGACGAGGAAGAACCCGACGAAGTGGATCGACGTGAAGACCATCAGCGCACGGCCGCCGCAAGGCCGCTCGAGGCGAGGAACCCGGCGAGCGCCGAGGCGACGACGTCATGGCCGCGCGGCGTGAGGTGGACGTTGCGCTGGAAGAAGAGCCCGGACCGATCCGGCTGTCGCTCGAGGATGGGAAGCAGATCCAGCATCGGCAGGCCGAGCGGCTCGAGCGCCGCGCGGAATCGTTCGGTCGCGGCATTTCGCACGAGCCGGCCGCCGTTCTGCCGCACCGTCTCCGCCAGCCGGCCGTAGTCGCCGTCGTCAGTCTGAAACCGCGCGGGCATCAGGACTAGGCCCGTACGCGCGCCTTGCGTTCCGGCCCGATCGGCAATCAACCGCACCACGCGGC
>JANOGJ010000769.1:0-8916 GCA_031405995.1 Acidobacteriota bacterium | reverse complement strand
CACGAAGGTCGCCGCCACCGATCCGCCGCCGACGATACTCCAGTGCCAGTCCTCAATCGCCCGGTCGAAGACGGCGCGCCAGGACTGCGCCGCTTCCGCGCCGATGCGGGCCACGACGCCGCCCGCCAGGCCGAGCATCGGCGGCGGCGCGGCGGCGACGCGGGCCGCGCTGCGCAGCAGGCTGCCGATCCCGCGCAGGCGATCCACTTCGCCCGCGCACGAGGCACAACCCTCGAGGTGCCCCGAGACCTGCTGCATCCCGGCGCCCGGCAGCTCGCCGTCGACAAACGCGCCGAGCGCGTCGCGATGCGTCGAGCAGCGGTCAAACATCATCGAGCCCCCAACCCGTCGCGCAGGTTTTCCCGCGCGCGGGCCAAACGTGATTTCACCGTGCCGACCGCGACCCCGAGCGACGTCGCGATCTCGTCGTAGCTGAGTCCGTCGATCTCGCGAAGCACGACGACGGCCCGCTGGTCGAACGGCAGGGCGTCGAGCGCGCGCCACACCATC
Organism: Acidobacteriota bacterium; assembly: GCA_031405995.1. GTDB lineage: Bacteria > Acidobacteriota > Vicinamibacteria > Vicinamibacterales > SCN-69-37 > JANOGJ01. The sequence goes on along the minus strand of JANOGJ010000769.1, from coordinate 8,406 downwards.
GCGGCCGTCTCGTTCGACTCGAGCACGTGGTCGGGCGCCGTGGATTCGCGGCGATCCGGCAACTCGCCGTGCGCAGCCGTGTGTTCCTCGAGCGCCACCTGCTGGCTCCGATGACGCCGCCGCCACCAGCGGTGCCGGTTCGACGCCTGGTTCACGACGATCCGGTAGATCCAGGTTTTCAGCGTCGAGTGGCCGCGGAAGTACTTCAGCGTGCGGAATACCCGCAGGAACACATCCTGGGAGAGGTCGAGCGCTTCCTGCTGATCGCCCAGCAGGTGAAACGCGAGCTGATACACCATGCGCTGGTGGTCGCTCACGAGGCGCGTGCACGCGGCTTCGTCTCCCGCGGCGCACTGCTGGACCAGCGCCCAATCGGCGCTGACCGCATCGGGCCACGTCAGCACGCGCGATGGCTTCACAAGGGTCTCTGCCGCCATAGTAGCACCGCCGGCTCGAACCTGACTCTTCCCGGTTAGACCCCAACCCCCGCCGCCGGTTCCCCGTCGTAAGATGTTCTTGTGAAACGAGTAATGGCTGCCGCCGCGGTGGTCCTGGCCTTCGGCACCCTGGTGGCCGGCACGGCCGCGATCGTCGAGCGGCTGGACAGCCAACGCCAGTACCGACGCCTGTTGACGACCGGCGAGCAGGCGCTCGGGGACGGCGACACGTTCGCGGCCATCGAAGCCTTCAGCGGCGCCCTCGCCCTCCGTCCCGAGTCCATGGCCGCCTATTACCGGCGCGGCGAAGCCTATCGGGCGCAGAACCGCGGCGACGAAGCGCTCACGAACCTGCGCGAAGCGAACCGGCTGGCGCCCGACGCGCCCGAGCCCTTAGTCGCCCTGGGTGACATGTTCGCCGCCCGCGGCGAACCGGCACAGGCGGCGGCGTGGTACGCCCAGGCGGCCGAACGGCTACGCGATCAGGATCCCGCCCTGCTCTACCGGCTGGCCCTGGCCCGGTACCAGGCCGGTGCCCCAACCGCCGCGCAAGAACCGTTGACGCGCCTCGTCGCCCGTCACGACACATTCGGCGAAGCCCATTACCTGCTGGGCCTCGTGTATCGAGACACCGGCCAGAGTCCCGACGCCGCCATCGCGGCACTCGAACAGGCGGTGCGGGTGGCCCCGACGCTCACGCCGGCGCGGGAAGAACTCGCCGACCTCTACCGCGCGACTGGCCGGCCCGTCGACGAGATGCGGCAGCTGCACGCACTCGCCGAGAGTGACAACCAGATCGCGAGGCGCCTGGCGATCGCCCTGGCGCAGGCTCGCGTCGGCCAGTACGACGGGGCCCTGCGTACGTTGTCCGAGGTCCTGGTCGCGGCGCCGTCGGATTCGCGCATCCAGATCGCCCTCGCCCGCGTCTGGCTTGCCCGCGCCGAGCGGACGCCGGACCGCGCGTCCGTCGCGCGCGCGCTGGTCGCGCTCGAGCGCGCCCTCGGCGGCACGGCCCGGCGCAGCGAAGGCCTGGCCCTCTACGGCCGCGCCCTCTACCTCTCCGGCGACTTCGCCGGCGCCGAACGCATCCTGCGGGAGGCGGTAGCGACCTCGCCGGTCGAGCTCGACGCGTTCCGGTTCCTCGCGGATGCCGCGGCCCGGTTGTCGCACGATCTCATCGCGCGGGACGCCCTCGTCGATCTCGATCTGCTCGAGGGCACGACGGCCGCCGCCGCCCGGCGGTCCGACCGCGCCCGGCGCATCGGCCAGTTATCGCTGCGCGGCGGCGACCCCGCGGCCGCGGCTCGTCACCTGACCCGCGCGGTCGACGCCGGTGTCTCGGACGCGGCCACACTCGGCCAGCTCGCCCACGCGCGCTGGCTCACCGCCGACGAAGTCGGCGCCCGGGACGCGCTGACGCGCGCCCTGACCGCCGCGCCCCGCGATCCCGAGCTGCTGCGCCTCGCGCGTCTATTCCGGTAAGACCGCGTCCCCTCAACACGGAGCACACGGAGACACAGAGGACGCGGAGTCGGCTGGTGGGCTACCGCTTGCCGCGCACGCCCCTAAGACCTTCCGTGGACTCCGTCCCTCCGCGACCTCCGTGTCTAGGTCTTGTGGACCCTTCAGGTCGACCGCGGATCGAGACGATCTCGCAAGGCATCGCCCGCGAAGTTGAACCCCAGCACCACCAGCGCAATCGCGATACCCGGCACGATCGTGAGATGCGGCGCTTCGAACAGGTGCGAGCGCCCGGCATCGAGCATGCTGCCCCAGCTCGGCGTCGGCGGCTGCACGCCGAGGCCGAGGAAGCTCAGCGACGCCTCGGCCAGGATGGCGCCGGCCATGCCGAGTGTCGCCTGCACGGTGACAGCCGAGAACGTCGCGGGCACCACATGCCGCAGGATCACCCGCGGCGTCGGCGCGCCGAGCGCCCGCGCGGCCTGCACGAACTCGAGTTCCCGAATCTTCAGCACCTGGCCGCGCACGAGCCGCGCATAGCCTACCCACCCGATCGTCACAAGCGCCCCGACGACGTTGACGAGGCTGGGTCCGAGCACCGCCACCAGTGCAATCGCGAGCAGGATGCCGGGAAACGCGAGCAACACGTCCATCAGCCGCCCGATCGCCATGTCCACGTACCCGCCGATGTAGCCCGCGACCGCGCCCACCACCACGCCCACCGTCGCCGAGATGCCGACGACCGCGCAGCCGACGAGCAGCGAGATCCGCGCGCCGGCGACGAGCCTCGCGAGCAGATCGCGCCCCAGTTCGTCGAGGCCGAGCCAGTGCGCGGCCGACGGGCCCATCAACCGGGACGGCAGGTCCTGCGAAGTGGGATCGCCCGGCACGATCCACGGCCCGATGACCGCGACCGCCACCGCGAAGCCGACGAGCCCGACTCCAATCCGGCTCGTCACGAGTACCGGATCCTCGGGTCCAGCCACGCGTACGTCAGATCCACGAGCAGGTTCATCGCCACGTACGTCACGGCAATGAACAGGATGCAGCCCTGCACCAGCGGGTAGTCGCGGAAATTGATCGCCTGGATCAACAATCGCCCGACGCCGGGCCACGCGAAGATGGTCTCCGTGATGATCGTGCCCGTCAGCACGGCCCCCAGTTGCAGGCCGATGATCGTCACGACCGGAATGAGGCTGTTGCGCAGCGCGTGGGCGACGACGGCCCGCAGGCGGGAGACACCGCGCGCGCGCGCCGCCAGCACGTAGAGCTCTCGTAATTCGTCGATGAGGCTGGCCCGCGTCATCCGCGCCAGAATGGCGGCGAGGGCCGCCCCCAGCGTGACCGCGGGCAGCACCAGGTGCGCGACCGATCCGGTCCCCGAGACCGGCAGCCACCCGAGCTGCACGGCAAAGACGATCGCCAGCAGCGGGCCCAGCCAGAAATTCGGCATCGCGATGCCGACGAGCGATACCGTCATCGCCGCCTGATCGATCGCGCCTCCCCGAAACAAGGCGCCGAGCACCCCGAGCGGCAGCGCGATGACGAGCGCCACCGCCATGGCCGACAGCGCGAGCTGCGCCGTACGGCCGAGACGCTGGCCGATCTCGCGGCGCACGGGCGTGTTGTAGCGAAACGAGACGCCGAGGTCGCCGCGCACGAGGCGGCCGAGGTACGCGCCGTACTGCGCGAGGATCGGTTTGTCGAGTCCGAGCGATCGCCGCAGCTCGTCGAGGTCCGCGGCCGGCGCCGATTCCCCGAGCATCGCCTGCGCTGGATCGCCGGGCACGAGGTGCAGCAGCGCGAAGACGAGCGTCGCCACGCCCAGCAACACGGGAATCGTCAGCGCGATGCGGCGGAGCGCGTATCCCAGCACGGCCGTCCGGATAATCCCCCATCGTCTTCGGTTCAGGCAACACCCGCTTTGGGATCGACACTCGAGAACCCGAGTCGTCGCAGGGCCTTCGTCAGGCCCTGCCGCGTCAGGCCCAGCTCACGGGCGGCCGGCACGCGACGCCCGCCATGCCGCGCGAGGGCGGCGGCCACGGCTCGCCGCTCCGCCAGCTGCCGCGCCTCCTCGAGCGACACGCCTTCGTCATCACGCGCCGACGCGCTCATGAGCACCTGCCGGACGTGCCGCTCGCCTACACGGCCTCGCACCGGCGAGGCCACCACGAGGGCGGCGATCACGTTTTGCAGCTCCCGGATATTTCCCGGCCAGAGGTGGCGCCCGAGCGCGGCAATCGCGTCGGCGCCGAGCCTCGCCCGATGACCCCGGTCGGCGGCCATCTGCCGCCAGAAGACGTGGGCGAGCAGGGGCAGGTCCTCCAGCCGGTCCCTCAGCGGCGGCACGCGAAGACGCACGACCGCCAGACGGAAGAGCAGGTCGGGCCGAAACGCGCCGCGGGCCGTGGCTTCGGCGAGCCCGATATTCGTCGCGGCGACGATGCGCACGTCGACGGCGCGGGCGGTGTTTTCGCCCACACGGCGGATCTCGCGCTCCTGGAGCACGCGGAGCAACTTCGCCTGGCCGCGGGGCGACATCTCACCAACTTCGTCCAGGAAGAGCGTTCCGCCGTGCGCCGACTCGAACAGTCCGGTCCGCGTCCCGAGCGCACCGGTGAACGCGCCGCGGGCGTGGCCGAACAGCTCGGCTTCCATCAGCTCATCGGTGAGCGCGGCGCAATTGACGGCGGCAAACACGCGGCCGCGGCGCGGGCTCAGGCGATGGACCGCGCGCGCGACGAGCTCCTTGCCCGTGCCGCTTTCGCCCTCGATGAGCACCGGGAAGCTCGTGCCCGCGGCCCGAGCCACGGCCTCGCGGACGGCGGCAATCGCCGGGCTCGTGCCGAGGATCTCGGGCGCCGCGGAGTGGGCGTCGCGCGCGAGCGCCAGCGCGTCGAGCCGCGCGCGCAGCGCCGGGGCGGTGAGCGCGGCCATCGCCTGCGCCGCCTGCTCGATCGCGGGCCGGGCCGCTTCGGCGCCCAGAGCGAGCACGCGGCCGATGACGGCACGGCCGTAGCGCACCGGCACCACCACGGTCGCCGGATCCACACTGGCCAGGTCGGCGGAGGACCAGCCGTCGCCCGCGATCACCCGCAGGGCGTCGCCATCGACCACGCCGACCCGGTCCGCGCCCGACTGCCGGCGGACCCACGCGCACCCGCCCACAAGCGCCGCGTGGTCATCGTCGGCGTCCTGGACGAGCTGCAGCAGCGCCGGCAGTCCCTCTACGAGATGCATGTCGCCCTTCCCTTCTCCCCAGCGGAGGATTCCGACGGCCCCGGCGCGGCGGATGCGCTGCGCCACGGTTGACGATTCATGCGCGCGGCCCGAGGACCGTTCGCGGAGCCATTCGAAAAGAAGGCTCTCCAGCGCGTGGCCGGCCCGCTGCCTGAGTCGGGCCGATGTCGGCGGGACGTCGGAGCGACCTCGCCAGAACAGGATCTCCGCGTGCTGCGCCTCAACCGCATCGGGCACCTCCTCGCCAAGCACGCACGCCTCCGCGCGGATCCCGGCGGCCAACGCCTCCGCCCGGTCGAGGTCACCCACGGCGAGAAACCCGGCGATCGATCGCGCGGGCGACGGTCCGGCGTCTCCGCTCGTGGCGCCATACGCGAGCGCCCGCTCGCGGACCTGAGCCAGACCAGGGTTCCACGGACGCTTCCGCACGTGCGGCCCGAGCAACACGGCGACATGCCCACGCGGACTCGCGCGACTCAACGCCCGAATCCACTTCGCCGCCGGTCGCCGGTCCTCCCCACCGCAACAAAAGACGGCGACGTGCCGGTGGGCCAGCGATCCGCCCTGTCCAGGCGCTCGCCGAGCGCCGGGGCGCACCACCACGAATCCCAGCGCACCCAGGGCGCGCCGAGCCCGAGCGAACACCCTCGCCGGCTCGGCCGTCTCGACGGCGGCCACCCGAAACCCGATCCCCGAACGTGATGCGGTCGCGACGATTTCGTTGACGACGAACTCGACATCGCCCGCGCGCACGACGGAGCCGCTGTTCTGCAAGAACCGGACCTCTTCGGGGACCGCCGGTTCCGCGGCCCCGCGCCGGGGACACTGCAAAAAGTTCGATAGAATGGCCCGCCGATGCTTCGATTCCATACGGCCGGCGAGTCGCACGGCCCGTCGCTCGTCGTGATCGTCGAGGGCATCCCTGCCGGACTGCCCCTCACGCCGGACACGATGGCGCCAGACCTCCGCCGCCGGCAGTTGGGCTACGGCCGCGGCCGGCGCATGGCCATCGAGCAGGACACGGCGGAGATTCTGTCAGGCGTACGGCGCGGTCATGCCCTCGGCAGCCCGATCGCATTGCTGATCCGAAATCGTGACTGGGCCAACTGGCAACACACGATGAGCCTCGAGGCCGACCCGCCGGAGTCGGCCGGCGGCGCGCGGCGTGCGGCCGTCACGCGCCCTCGCCCAGGCCACGCCGATCTCGCCGGCGCCTTGAAATACGGCCATCGCGACCTCCGCGACGTGCTCGAGCGCGCCAGCGCGCGTGAGACCGCGGCGCGGGTCGCGGCCGGCGCGATCGCGCGCGCGCTTCTCGCACGATACGGCGTCCGGATCGCCGGCCATGTCATCGAGATCGGGGGCGCCGCCGTCGCCGAGCCGCTGACGGTAGACCCTCTCCGCGTGCAGGCGCTCGACCTGGAGGACGATCTCCGATGCGTCGACGCATCGGTCGCCCTGGCGATGCGGGCGGCGATCGACCGCGCGCGAGACGCCGGCGACACCGTCGGCGGAGCGTTCGAGATCATCGGCACGGGCGTCCCTCCCGGCCTCGGCAGCTACGTGCATTGGGACCGCAAACTCGACGGCCGCCTGGCGCAGGCGTTCATGTCGATTCCCGCGATCAAAGCGGTGGGGATCGGACGCGGGCCGGAGGTCAGTCACCTTCCGGGCTCACGCGTCCACGACGAGATCGTGCCATCGCCGGGGCCTTCGTCGGGATCCGTGCCGGGGCTGTCGCGTCCGACCAACAACGCCGGCGGCCTGGAAGGCGGCGTGACGAACGGCGAACCGGTTCGCGTCACGGCCTGGATGAAGCCGATTTCGACCTTGATGAAGCCGCTGCGGTCGGTCGACCTCGAGACGATGGCCGCGAGCGCGGCCGCGATCGAGCGGAGCGACGTCTGCGCGGTGCCGGCGGCGGCGGTCGTCGGCGAAGCGATGATGGCGCTCGTCCTCGCCGACGCCGTCCTCGAGAAGTTCGGCGGCGACAGCGTGGCGGAGATTGACGCGGCCTGGCACCGGTACAGCGCCTCGCTCGCGGCCAGGCTCACCGGCGGCCCAGGGCGATCCTGATGCTCCGGCCGATCGTCCGCTATCCGGCGCCGGGCCTGCACCAGCCGGCGGCGCCCGTCACGATGTTTGACAGCGACCTCGACCGCCTGATCGACGACATGGTCGACACGATGTACGCGGCGCCCGGCATTGGACTCGCCGCCCCTCAGATCGGCGTGCCGCTTCGGATCTGCGTCATCGACCTCAGCCTCGGACGGAAGGGCGGCGAGTTGCACGTGCTCGTCAACCCCGAATTCGTCAGTCGCGAGGGCATGCAGCTCGAGGAAGAGGGCTGCCTGAGCGTGCCGGGCTTCAACGCGACGGTCGCCCGCCCGGCCCGGGCCGTGGTCCGCGCGCTCAACCGCCAGGGCGAGCCTCAGACCGTCGAGGGCACGGGCCTGCTCGCCCGCGCGCTGCAGCACGAGGTCGATCACCTCGACGGATCCCTGTTTCTCGATCACCTGCGCGGCATCAAGCGCGACGTCATCACGCGCAAGATCTACAAGCTGCAGCGTGCCGGACGCTGGTGATGGCGCTGCGCCTGGTCTTCTTCGGGACACCCGCGTTCGCCGTACCGGCGCTCGCCGCGCTCCAGGCGTCGGCGCACACGCTCGTCGGCGTCGTGACGCAACCGGACCGCCGGCGCGGACGCGGCCAGCACGTCGCGCCCGAGGCGGTCAAGCGCGCCGCCGAGGGCTACGGACTTCCCGTGCTCCAGCCGGACTCCATGAAGGACGCGGCGTTCCTGTCCGCGCTCGAGCACCTCGCCGCCGACCTCGGCGTCGTCGTCGCCTACGGGCGGATCCTGCCTGCGCGGGTCCTTTGCGCGCCGAGACTTGGCCTCATCAACGTGCACGCGTCGATCCTTCCGCGCTGGCGCGGCGCCGCACCCGTCCACCGCGCTGTTCTGGCCGGCGACGAGAAGACGGGCGTGACGATCATGCGCGTGGTGCCGCCGCTCGACGCGGGACCGGCCCTCCTGACCGCGGAGACCGCCATCGCCCCAAACGAGACGAGCGAGGAACTGTCCAACCGCCTGGCCGCGATGGGCGCCGACCTGATCGTGCGAGCCGTGGACGCGCTCGCCGCGGGCGCCGTGCCCGAGATGGCGCAGGACGAGAGGCTCGCCACGTATGCACCGCGCCTCGAGCGACGGGAGAGCCGTGTCGACTGGGCCCGGCCGGCGCGCACCATCCACAACCAGATTCGC
>JANOGJ010000725.1:0-5202 GCA_031405995.1 Acidobacteriota bacterium | reverse complement strand
AGATCGTCCTGGAGCGTATTCGGGAGATTCATTTTGCTGCCACCAATCAGGCGGTGGTGGTGACGCTCCAAAATGGCGACAAACTTCAAGGGCTGCTGGCGCAAGAATCGTTCAAACTCAACACGGCTTTCGGCAAGGTGGTGATTCCGACCAAGTTTGCCGCGCGGTTGAAGGTGACGGCAGCGCGCTCCGGTAAGCCACCGGAAGGCTGCGTGCTCTGGTATTCGTTTGACGCCGACGACGGTGACCGAGTGACGGACAAGAGCGGTCGCGACAATCATGGCCGGGTTCGAGGCGCGGAGTATGTGGACACCGGCAAGATTGGTGGGGCATATCGGTTTAGCCGCGGGGAAAGACAAATGTGGACGACCGATCGGCCGAACTGGGTAATTGGGGATCAGCCGTTCTCAATGGCACTGTGGGTCAACCTGAATGCTTTACCGCACAATCAGAGCGGGACAGTCTTAATCGGCCAGGATGAGGGGCCCGGTGGGTTGCCTAAGTGGTGTTTGGTCTTTTTTCACGATGTACTTTGTTTTCATCTGAACGGCCCGCAGGCGAATGGTGACAACCGGATCGCGCGATACCAATTCAAACCCGAGTTGAACCGCTGGTATCATTTGGCGCTCACGCGGGAGGGTCGCAGCTACCGGCTCTATCTCGATGGCAAGTGTGTGAAAACCGATGAGAACACCGCGCGCATCCCAGCGGTCGATGCGGAGTTGACCATTGGCCAAGCCGAAGGGTTGGGGATCAATGGCCGGCTGGATGAGGTGATGCTATTCAAACGTCGTTTGGCAGACGAAGAGATCGCCGATTTGTATGAGTCGCAGAAGTAGGCAAGCTTGACCACTGCGCAGCACTCACCGATGATGCGTAGATGCGAGTCACGTTTTTGGGGAGCGGGACCAGTCACGGCGTGCCCGTTATCGGGTGCGACTGCGCGGTGTGCCGGTCCACGGATCCCCGGGATGCGCGGACGCGGCCGTCCATCGTGGTCGAGCTGGCCGACGGCATGCCGATCCTCGTGGACACGACGCCGGACTTGCGCACGCAGGCGCTGCGCCACGACGTCCGGCGGGTCGACGCCATCCTCTACACGCACGCGCACGCGGACCACGTCATGGGCCTCGACGAGGTGCGGCGGTACAACATGATGACGAGGCTGCCGTTGCCGGTGTACGCCGACGCCGCGACGCTCAGCGACCTGCGCCGTACGTTCGCCTACATCTTCGACGCGAGCGCGCCGACGGGCGGCGGCGTCCCGGACCTGCGCCTGTGGACGATCGGCGGCCGGTTCTCGATCGGCCGGCAGGAAGTGGTGCCGATCCCGCTGCGTCACGGACCGTGGAAGGTGCTCGGCTTCCGCTTCGGACGCTTTGCGTACCTCACGGACTGCAACGAGGTGCCGGAGACGTCGCTGCAATTGCTCGACGGCCTCGACTGCCTGGTCCTCGACGCGCTGCGCCACCGGCCGCACCCAACGCACTTCACCGTCGCGCAGGCCGTGACGGTGGCCCGCCGCATCGGCGCCGCCCGGACCTTCTTCACGCATATCTCACACGACCTCGGCCACGAGGCGACGTGCGCGTCGCTGCCGCCAGGGATGGCGCTCGCGCATGATGGACTGGCGATAGAGATAGGCTAATGACGCAATGAACGTGGTGTACTTCCCCGACGCGCCCGGCCCGAAGTGGCCGAGTCCGGTCGTCGCGCTCGGGAATTTCGACGGCTTGCACCGGGGCCACCTGAAGGTCATTGATCAGGTCAGGCGGCGGGCGGTGGAGCGGGGCGGCACCTCGGTGGCCCTGATCTTCGACCCGCATCCGCCGCGGGTGCTGCGGCCCGACAAGGCGCCGCCCCTCCTGATGACGCTCGCCCAGAAGCTCGAAGCCTTCGAACGCGCCGGGCTGTCGTCGGTCGTCGTCGTGCGCTTCACGCACGAGCTCTCGCGCTGGGAGCCGGAGGCGTTCGTCGAGCAGGTGCTTATCGACTGGCTCCACGCGTCGGAAGTCTGGGTCGGCGAGAACTTCGTGTTCGGGCGCGACCGGTCCGGCACGTTCACGCTCTTGCGCGCGATCGGCGAAGACCGCGGCTTTCGGTGCGAGAAGATCGATCCGGTCCGCTTCCGCGACTTCGTCGTCTCGAGCACGCGCGTGCGCCGGCTGATCGCCGAGGGCCGCGTCGACGAGGCGGGCGCGCTGCTCGGCCACCACTACGCCCTCGACGGGGTCGTGGTGCACGGCGATGGACGCGGCCGTGAGCTGGGGTGTCCCACCGCCAACCTCGAGACCGAGAACGAGCTGCTGCCCGCGTACGGCATCTACGCGACGGTGGCGATCGTCGACGACGTGGCGCATCGATCCGTGACGAGCGTGGGCGTCCGGCCGACGATTGGCGACGGCCGCCTCGTGGTGGAAGCGCACCTGCTCGACCTTGGCGCCGGCGGCCGCGATTTGTACGGCCGGCGGCTGCGTCTGGCGTTTGTGAAGTGGCTGCGCGAGGAGCGCGCGTTCGACAGTCTCGACGCGCTGAAGGTGCAAATCGCGCTCGATTGTGCGGCGGCGAACGATCTGTTCGCGCGGATAGGGATATAGAATTACGCGTCCGATGAAGGAACCGTTCACGCTGGTCATCCCCGCCGAAGCGCGCTTTCGCGCGCTGGCGCCGGACATCGCCGGCCGCTACGCGGAGCTCGCGGGTGCCGCGCGCGACGACGTGTCGGCGGCCGTCGCCGCCGCCGTGGAGGCGATCGCCCGGGACGCGGCCGGGAACGGCGCGGCCGAGATTCACCTCACGTTCCGCCGGTCCCTTCGACAGGCTCAGGGCGGGGCGGGCGCGATCGAAGTCGATCTCCGGTGCGGTGCCGCGACCCGGACGATCACCTGCCCGCTGTGATGCGTCTCTACAACACCCTCTCGCGCTCGGAGGAGGACTTTGTCCCCGCCGATGGCCGGACCGTCCGGATGTACAGCTGCGGCCTCACGGTCTACGCGCGCGGCCACATCGGGAATTTCCGCACCTTCGTCAGCCTCGACGTGCTCCGGCGCACGCTGAAGCATCAGGAAGGCTACGCGATGCGCCACGTCATGAACTTCACCGACGTGGACGACAAGACGATCGGCGCGGCCGCGGCGGCCGGCGTCTCGCTGCGCGAGTACACCGACCGCTACATCGCCGCGTTCCGGGAGGATGCCGCTTCGATGGGCCTCGAGGCCGTCGAGGAAATGCCGCGCGCCACCGACGAGGCCAATCTGCGCGCGATGGCCGACATGGTGCGGGCCTTGACGGCCCGCGGGCACACCTACACGACGGACGGCTCGGTCTACTTCCGCATCGCCACGCTCCCCGGCTACGGCAAGCTCGCGCGGCTCGACCCCGAGGGGATCCAGGCCGGCGCCCGGCTCGACGCCGACACGTACGCCAAGCACGACGCGCGGGATTTTGTCCTGTGGAAGGCGACCAAGCCGGGCGAGCCGACGTGGGACTACGGGTGCGGCCCGGGCCGGCCCGGGTGGCACATCGAGTGCTCGGCCATGGCGCTGCGGCTTCTGGGCGAGCCGCCGATCGACATCCATGGCGGCGGCGTCGACCTGGTGTTCCCGCATCACGAGAACGAGATTGCCCAGGCCGAGGGCGCGACCGGCAAGCCGTTCGTGCGCTTCTGGGTGCACGTCGAGTTCCTGAACCTCGACAACGAGAAGATGTCGAAGTCGATCGGCAACGTCTTCACGGTGCGCGACATCCTCGACCGCGGCTACCGCGCGTCCGCGCTGCGCTATCTCCTGATTTCCGTCCACTACCGCAAGCAACTGACGTTCAACTGGGACGTGCTCGCGCAGGCCGACGCCGCGGTCACCCGGCTGGCGGATTTTCTGGCCCGCGTGGGCCGCGTCACCGGCGGAGGGCCGCACGACGCCATCCGCGCGCGCGTGGCGAGCGCCCGCGACGCGTTCCGCGCCATGCTCGCGAGCGACCTCAACGTCCCCGGCGCCCAGGGGGTGCTGTTCGAGCTCGTCCGCGACCTGAACGCGGCGATGGATCAGGGCGCGGTGGGGGAGCCGGATGCGCGACTCATCCGCGACGCGTTCGCCGGCTTCGATCGCGTATTCGGCGTCATGGCGCTGCGGGCGGCCGAGGACGAGCAGCCGCCGGTGCCGGCCGAGGAGATCGATCGCCTCATCGCCGAGCGCCGCGCCGCCCGTCAGGGGCGCGACTTCGCCCGCGCCGACCAGATTCGCCAAGACCTCGACGCGCGAGGGATAATCCTCGAAGACTCGGCCGCGGGAACGCGCTGGAAGAGGAAGTGACGCAGCGTGTGGAGGCCGGGTCTTCAGACCCGGCTCGCCGGCGGGGCTAAAGCCCCGCCCTCCATGCAGTAGACTGAATTCACGTTCCTCGTACCCGGCGTACCTGTCGTACCCGTCGTACCTGACGTACCCGTCGTACCTGGCGTACCTGAGAAAATATGCGCGCAGTTCCTGACATCAAGACGTCTCTACCCGGCCCGAAGGCCGCGGCCATCATCGCGCGCGATAAGGCCCGCGTGTCGCCGTCCTACACGCGCGACTATCCCTTCGTCATGGCCCGCGGCGAGGGCGCCGTCGTCGAGGACGTCGATGGCAATCTGTTTCTCGATTGCGCCGCCGGCATCGCGGTCACGGGCACCGGGCACTCGCATCCGGACGTCGTCAAAGCGATTACCGACCAGGCGCAGAAGTATCTACACATGTCGGGCACGGACTTTTACTACGAGCCGCAAGTCCAGCTCGCCGAGGAAATGGCCGCGATCGTGCCCGTCGCTAAGGGCACCGGCGACGTGCGGTCGTTCTTCGGCAATTCCGGAACCGAAGCGGTCGAAGCGGCGTTGAAGCTCGCGCGCTACGCCACCAAGCGCTTCAACATCATCGCGTTCCTGGGCTCGTTTCACGGCCGGACGCTCGGCTCGCTCGCCGCGACGTCGAGCCGGGCCATTCAGCGGAAGGGCTTCGGCCCGATGATGCCGGGCGTCTTCCACGCACCCTACGCCAACTGTTATCGCTGCCCAGTCAATCTCAAGCCGGACACGTGTCAGGCCGAGTGCCTCGATTTCGTCGAGGATCAGATCCTCGTGCACCTGGTGTCGCCCGACGAAGTGGCGGGGGCCGTGGTCGAGCGCCGAGATCCTCGATCCCGGCGACCCGCACGTGGAGGTGCTGCTGT
>JANOGJ010000711.1:0-2976 GCA_031405995.1 Acidobacteriota bacterium | reverse complement strand
GGAAATATCGTGGCCCTGCGGGTTTCTGCGTGCGGCGGCGCGCGGCATCAATGGAATGACAGGGGGGCTGACTGGCAAACTTCGTGCACAACGAGCGTCAAATGAGGCCGGGAGTGTGGACTGTCGTGCTCGCCGCGGGCGCCGGCCGGCGCCTCGCGGACGTGACGGGCGGCGTCCCCAAGCAGTTCTGGAGTCCGGACGGGACCCGATCGCTGCTCGACGACACGCTCGCACGCCTGTCGCCCATCGCTCCGCCGACCCGGACCGTCGTCATCGTCGATGAGGCGCATCGGCGCTTTGTCGGACGGGCGATCCGGCTGCGGCCGGGGACGACGGTGCTGTTTCAGCCGCGCGACCGCGGCACCGCGGCCGGCGTGCTGCTCGCCCTGACGCCCGTTCTGGATGCCGCTCCCGACGCCGCGGTCGTCATCACGCCATCTGATCACGGCGTCGCCGACGCCCGGCGATATCGCCGGGATATTCAACACGCCGTTGCTTACGTCCGGTCACGACCCGAGGCGATCGTCCTCTTCGGGGTGGAGCCCACGACGCCCAGCGAGGACTACGGGTGGATCACGCCGGGATCCGGTGCGCCCAGAGAGTGGGCCCGGCCCGTCACGTCCTTCGTCGAGAAGCCGACGCGCGAAACCGCGCAGCAGTTGATGGCGTCTGGCGCGCTGTGGAACACCATGGTGGTCGTGGCGCGAGCGCGCACGCTGTTCGACCTCTACCGCGAGCACCTGCCCGGGCTCGCGACGGTCTTCGCCGAAGCGCTCGAACTCCCGGCACCCGAGCGCGAGATGTTCTTATCGATGCAATACCCGGAATTGCCGGCGCTCGATTTCTCGCGGCACCTGCTGACGCAGGCTCGAGGCCTCGAGACCTATGCGTGGCCCGGCACGATTGGCTGGTCGGACCTCGGCACACCTGAGCGGTTGCGACGCTGGCTTGCGGCCGCCGCGCCCGTGCGCACCGCGCACGCCACGACGGCCGCCTGAAGCCGTTAATGCGTTGTGGACTGTTCGGCCGGATTCTCCGGCACGACGGCGTCCGGCTCGCCGGTGCGCTCCACGTGAATCGTGCAGTCCTTCAGCAGCGCGACGAGCGCGCCAATGGCGGCCACGATCGGCGCCAGCACGATGCCGACTACGCCGGCCGTGAGCGGAAACTCGGCGACCGTCCGGCCCTGGTGCTCGATGACGATGCGCCGGACGTTGCCCTTGCGGATCAACTCCTTGACGGCCTCGACCATGTTGCCGCCCTCGGTCTTGAACGACTCCCACCACGTGTTTTCAGTCATGACTGCCTCCGCCGGGCGTCCCGAGCGCCGCGGCCGTCCTTCCATATAGCAATGGCGGTGCCAGTCGGTGGCCCGCTACGATCGGAGCCGCACGCAGGACGCGCGCGGGATTTCACGCGCCGCCTGAGTGATTTGACGGAGACCCCGGCCCGAAAGGTCCGGGGAGACGTAGTGGAATGACACCGCAGCGCCGGCGCGCCATCTGGCTCGGCCTCTACGCGATGCTCGTGATCGGGCTGCCGGGCCTTGCCCTGACGATCGATCCGCGCACCGCGCCTCGAAGCTGGACGACCGCGCTCAGCCTCGGCCTGGCGTTCGAAGTGTTCGTCATCCTCCTCGTGCAGTTCGCGCTGGTCTCGCGGCTGGCGCCCATTTCGCGCGCCATCGGCAGCGACGCACTCACGCGGCTCCACCGCAACATGGGCCTGGCGGCGCTCGTGGGCGTCCTGGTCCATCCGCTGTTGCTGGACGTCGGGTGGATTTGGCGATCGTGGAGTCCCTTCCACGGCTCGCCGGGCATGCGCGCCGGCGCCGTCGCCGTCTGGATCCTCGCCGCCGTCATCGTGACGTCGATCGCGAGGCGGCGGTTTCGGCTGAGCTACGAAGGCTGGCAGATCATTCACCTCGCGGGCGCGTGCGGGCTGGTGGTGGCGGCGCTGGCGCACATGCTGCTCGTGGGCGAGTTCGCGCGCGTGCCGGCGATGCGGTGGACGCTCGCGGCCTACACCGCGATCTTCCTCGCGCTCCTGGTGCGGTCCAGGCTCGTCCGGCCGTTCCGCATGGCGCGGCGCCCGTGGAGGATCGTCTCGAACGACGACATCGGCGCGAGCACTCGGCTGCTGCGGGTGCGGCCGGTGGGCCACGACGGATTCACCTTCGAATCCGGTCAGTTCGCGTGGCTCATCACCGGCCGGTCGCCGCTCTGGTCCGGCCAGCACCCGCTGTCCATCGCGACGTCCGACCGGCGGCCGGCCGACGGCGCGATCGAGTTCGCGATCAAGGCGCTCGGCGACTGGTCGTCGACGGTGGTCCCCGGACTCGCCGCGGGACAGCGCGTGTTTGTCGACGGGCCGTTCGGCGCGTTCACACCGGAGCTGTCCGCGGGCGCGCCGCTCGTGCTCGTCGCCGGCGGCATCGGTATCGCGCCGATGCGATCGATGCTGCTCTCGCTCCGGGACCGTCGCGATCAGCGGCCCGTGGTGCTGTTCTACGCAGTGGACGATCTGTCGCGCGCGGCCTTCCGCGGCGAGATCGACGGCCTGTCGAAGGACCTCGCGCTCACGGTGGTGTACGTGCTCGAGCGGCCGGCCGCGGACTGGACGGGCGAGCGCGGATTCCTGACGGCGGACATCGTCCGTCGTTACGCGCCGGCAGGGATCGAGCGGGCGGATTGCTTCATTTGCGGCCCGGTGCCCATGATGGACGCCGTGCAGACGATCCTGACGGGCCTCGGCGTGCCGACCCGCCAGATTCACTCGGAACGCTTCCAGGTGGTGTGACGGGATGACGAGCGTGGATGTGCGGCGGGCCACGGTGGCGTTGTGCGGCGTCTTCCTGACGGCCGCGATGGCGTTTGCTTGGCTGGCGGAACGCCGGCCGCCCGTGCCGTCGACGCCCGCGTCGGTCGTTCTGGTTGAGCCGGGAGGCGCGACGGCGTTCGCGGTCCGCTGCGCCGC
>JANOGJ010000686.1:0-2081 GCA_031405995.1 Acidobacteriota bacterium | reverse complement strand
GCTTCCTTCAGCGCGATGGAGAACCTGGCAATGAGATCCTTGCGACTTTGCGCTGCTTTGGCTACTTCAAGGTTGGCGCCGATCGACGTGCCCGCGCGAAGGACCTGCCGCGCGAGCGGCTGAGGTACCGTCTTAACGAGGATTTGGTAGAGCCGGACGATGTCACATGCGAAGGCGAAGGATCGCGATCGGTAGTCCGGGTGAGCGTGCGGCATGGTTCTCGCAGTCGTAGCAAGTGTCATGCCTGGACCGCGTGCAGTTGGACAGCGTACAGAATGCTCTTAAGTTCTGAATTCTAAGTTCTGAGTTCTGAGTTAACTGGGTATGAAGTCACCGAAGTCCGTCTTCGCCTGCCAGCAATGCGGTTCCCAGTCCCCCAAGTGGCTCGGGCGCTGTCCGGACTGCGGCGCGTGGAATTCCTTCGTCGTGGAGAAGGCGTCGGCCGCGCAGCCGGTGGGCCGGGGCGCCGTGCCGGTGCTCGGCGGCGGCGTGTCGCGGCTCTACGCGGACGTCGACACCCTCGTCTCCGAGCGCTTGTCCACGGGCATCAGCGAGTTCGATCGCGTGCTGGGCGGCGGCATCGTGCCGGGCTCGCTCGTGCTGCTCGGCGGGGAGCCGGGCATCGGCAAGTCGACGCTGCTCCTGCAGGCGGCCGCGCATTTCGCGACGCACGTCTGGCCCGTCCTCTATTGCTCGGGTGAGGAGTCCGAGCACCAGATCAAGATGCGCGGCGAGCGCCTCGGCGTCGGTCCGTCCCGCTTGTACCTGCTCGCGGAGACCTGCGTGGAGCGCCTCGTCGAAGAGGTCGAGCGGCTGAAGCCCGCGCTGCTCGTCGTCGACTCGATCCAGACGGTGTTCTCGCTGAAGCTGCAGTCGGCGCCGGGCAGTGTCGGGCAGGTCCGCCAGGCGGCGACCGACCTGCTGTTCACGGCCAAGGGCCGCAACCTGCCGACGATCCTGGCCGGTCACGTGACAAAGGACGGCAGTCTCGCTGGACCCAAGGTCCTCGAGCACGTGGTCGACACAGTGCTCTACTTCGAAGGCGCGCCGCATCATGCCCATCGCGTCGTCCGCGCCGTTAAGAACCGGTTTGGCGCGGTGAGCGAGCTGGGCGTGTTCGAGATGACCGGCGCCGGGCTTCGGCCGGTCGCGAATGCGTCGGCGTTGTTTCTGGCGGAACGGCCGCGCAACGTGCCGGGCTCCGCCGTCCTGTGCACCATCGAAGGCTCGCGCCCGATCCTCGTCGAGGTGCAGGCGCTCGTGGGCGCCTCGACGTTCGGCAACGCCCGCCGCACCGCGAGCGGGCTCGATCAGAATCGGCTGTCGCTGCTCCTCGCCGTCCTCGACAAACGGGCCGGCCTGAATCTTTCGGCCGACGACGTGTTCGTGAACGTGGCGGGCGGCATGACGGTGGACGAGCCGGCCGCGGATCTGGCGATCGTCGCCGCGGTGGCCTCGAGCCTGCGCAACCGCCCGATTCCGCCCGACGTCGTCGTGTTCGGCGAGGTCGGCCTGGCCGGTGAGGTCCGATCGACGACGCAAGGCGCGCTCCGGCTGCGGGAGGCCTCACAGCTCGGCTTCACTCGTTGTGTGATGCCCGAGGGGAGTGTCGGGCCGAACGAGGTGCCGAGCGGGCTCCAGGCGATCGGCGTGCGGACGGTCGGCGAGGCCCTCGACGCGCTCCTTTAGCAAGTGTTTTTCGATCGTCGATTGCCGTTCGTCGATTCCCGATTGCCGTTCGTCGATTCCCGATTGCCGTTTATCGATTCCCGATTGCCGATTTAGAATGTGCCCATGCCCGGCTTGCTGCTGGCGCGCGGCATCTTCGTCGGGGTCGTCGTCTATTCGGCCGTGGTGATTCGGCCGGTGCCCGGCAGCCCCGTGCTCTCCGGGGGGCTCGGCCTGGCGGTCGCGCTGCTCATCGTGATGGCCGAAATCCGCCTGAGGGGCACGGCCGTGACGAGCCTGCTGGGCGGGCTGCTCGGGTTTGGCGTGGGCCTCTGGATCGCGACGGCGCTGGGCGACGCGCTGCACTGGGCCAACACGAGCAACACCAAGGTCCAGTTTCTGCACGGCCTGCT
>JANOGJ010000675.1:0-9943 GCA_031405995.1 Acidobacteriota bacterium | reverse complement strand
ATCCTCGGCACGATTGCCTACATGTCGCCCGAGCAGGCGGAAGGCCGAGCCGTCGATCCCCGCACGGACGTCTTCGCGCTGGGCGTGTTGCTGTACGAAATGGCAACGGGCGAGCGGCCGTTCAAGGGCGACACGCAGCTCTCCGTCCTGTCCGCCATCCTGAAAGACACGCCGCTCTCGGTGACGGATCGCAAGCGCGAGATGCCGCGCGAGCTCGGGCGCATCGTCCAGCGTTGCCTGGCGAAAGACCCGGAGGACCGGTACCAGACGGCCAAGGACTTGCGCAACGACCTGCGCGTCCTGCGCGACGACCTGGCGTCAGGCGAGGTCGCACCGACGACAGCCGCAGGGGTGGCCGCGGCGCGCGCGACGGCGGGGCCGGCGACGCCCGTCTGGCGACGGCCGATCGCGCTCGGCGGCCTGGCCCTCGTCGCGGCCGCGGCCGTGTATGTCGCGGTACGGCCGGGCGCCGGATCTACGCCGGGGACGTCGGGCGCGGCGCCGTTTGCGTCGATCTCACTCTCCCGTCTCACGACCACCGGCACGGCCGGCATGGCCGCGCTCTCCGGTGACGGGCGCTATGCGGCGTACGTCGTCGGTGATGGGAAACAGCAAGGGCTCTGGCTGCGCCAGGTCAGCACGTCGAGCAACGTGCAGATCGTGCCGTCGGGCGAGGTGCGGTACGACGGCGTCGTGTTTTCTCCCGACGGCAACTACGTGTACTACGTCGTGTACCCGGCCAGCGAGAACATCGGGTCGCTCTATCAGATACCGGTCCTCGGAGGCGGCGCGCGAAAGATCATCGAGGATATCGACACCGCGCCGACATTTTCTCCCGACGGAGGTCGGCTCGCGTTCTTACGAGGCATCCCCGAGTTGCCCGGGACGGCCGTGATGGTGGCCGATGCGTCGGGCGGCAACGCGCGCCAGCTCGCGCTCCGGAAGAACCCGCTGGACTACGGCGACCTCGATAGCCTGGCGTGGTCACCGGATGGCCGGACGATCGCCGTGCCGGGTTCGAGCAGCGCGACGCTGAAGGGCAGCATTGTCCTGGTCGATGCCGAGAACGGCGCCGAGACCCCGCTCGGCACGCATGACTGGAGGGCCATTCAGTATGTGGCGTGGCTGCCCGACGGGCGGAGCCTGCTCGTGAACGGAGCCGAGGGCGGCGGTGAGTCGTCCAGGCAGATCTGGTCGGTCGCGTACCCCGGCGGCGCGGTCACGCGTGTGACGAACGATCTCAGCACGTACGGGGGCCTGAGCCTCTCGACCGACGGGTCGGCGTTCGTCAGTGTCCGGAACGAAATGCGGTCACGCATCTGGGCGATTCCCGACGGCCGCATGGACAGCGCGAAGGAAATCACGGCGGGTGCCGGCACCGACGACGGCGTGGCCGGCTTCGCGTGGACGCCGGATGGCCGGCTCGTGTACGCCGCGTCCACCAGCGGCAATTCGGACATCTGGATCATGGCCTCCGATGGGTCGAGTCGCACGCAACTGACGAACGCGCCAGGCGAGGACTACCTGCCGCTCGTGACGCCCGACGGCCGGACGATCGTCTTTGTGTCCGAGCGCGAAGGCGGCCGGACGCTCTGGCGCATGAACATCGACGGGAGTGTTCCGGCCAAACTCGGCGCCGGCCCGGTCGCGTTTCGTCCGGTAGTGTCGTTCGACGGCAAATGGGTGTACTACAGCGATCCCACCCGGCAGAACCTCAGGATTGCGGTCACCGGCGGCGCGCCGGAGCCGCTGCTCGCCGAGCTCACGGCCGGTGGCCGTCCGCTCCCACCCGGGTTCCACGAGCCGGTGCCGTCGCCGGACGGCCGGGCAGTCGCGGGCCACTATCAGGATCCCGCGCGGAACGGCGAGCGCATCGTCGTGTTGTCGGCCGACGCGTCGGCCCCGGAACGCCGCTTCCAGAACGTGCCGCCCAATGCGCGATGGGCGCCGGACGGAAGGAGCCTCCTCTTCAGCGACCGCGTGAACCTCTTTCGGCAGCCCCTCTCGGGCGGAGCCGCGGCGCAGATCACGCGGTTTACCGGCGACACCATCTTCTCGTTCGCCGTCTCGGCCGATCAGAAGCAGTGGGCGCTCGTTCGCGGACAGGTCGTGTCGGACGTCGTGCTGGTCTCGAAGCGGACGGACAAGTAGGCGCTGGTGCCCTCGGACCTCAGCCGGGGGACGAGGTCAGGGCCAGGATAAGCAGCGTCCCTCCGGCCCCGAGCGCCAGCAGCGCCGCCACGAGTTGGTTGACCCGCACTCGTCCAAACACGACGTCCGACCGCTCGCGCAGGGGTTCGAGGAAGAAGCGCCCGACGCCGTACCAGCCCAGAACCGCCAGCGCGTAGCTGCCCGGCGGAAACGGCGTGGGCCAGACCCAGAGAAACAGCACGAGTCCGAGGGCCCACCACGCCATCTCGAGGAACTGAACTGGTACGCGCCGCTTACGTTGGCCGAACGTGTCGTGGAGCCACACGCCGAACCGGCTCTGCGTCTCGCGGCCCACGCAACAGCCGTTGAACACGCAGCCCAACCGGATCCAGAAGCCGCCGGCCAGGACGCCGACGGCCATGTGGTCGAAGAGGACGGGCGCGGGCAGGTCCAGGAGCGCGGCCATCGCGAACGACGCCGGCACGAAGGTGATCGGCGCGCCGAGGACGCTCCAGCCGCCCCGATCCGAATCCCACAACGACTTCGTGGCGCGCCGCCCGAAAAATGCGCGAGGCTGCACCAGCACGTGGTACAGCCGCGCGCCGACAAACCCCGCCAGCGCGCTCGTCATCGCGGCCAGCCCGACGCGCAGGGGAGAGAGGCCGGACCGCTCGGCCGCGAGCGCCGTAGCCAGAATCCCGATGTACATGCCCACGCACATCAGGACCCGGTACGAGTTGATCCAGTGCCGGCCGAACCGGAAGAAGCGAGGGAAGGCCGGATTCACTGGACTGCAATCGCGAGCGTGGCCGCCACGCCGATGGTGCCCGTCGTGAGCGCGACGTCGGCCAGGTTGAACGCCGGCCAGAATCGCAGGCAGACGTAGTCGGTGACGCGTCCCTGGATCGAGCTTTCGAGCGCGTTGCTGAGCGAGCCGCCGAGGATCAGGCCAACGAAGAACCGGGAGGACGGTATCCACGCGCTGGCGACCACCAACGCGGCCGCGGCGATGGTCCAAAGCGTCCACATCGAGGAGGGGCTCGATCGCCTGGCGACGCGCACCAGCCACAAGCGCGCGGTGACGACACGCAGATGTCCGAGCGGCCCGAGCGACACGGCGTTCGCGCCGAGGCGCCGCCGCAACGCCACCTTCACACCCTGGTCGATCACGGGAACGAGCAGCAGCGCCGCGAGGAGCGCGCTCACTTAGACGCCCTTCGCGCGCCCGTGTTCGTGTGCAACGCCCATCTGAACGTGTTCGACGTCTCCGGCCGGATTCACGGCAATCGTCGTCGGCCAGCACCGCACGCCGTACAACCGGGCGACCCGCTGTTCGGAATCCTGCACGAAGGCGAAGGACGTCCCGAGCCGCTTGCGAATCTCGCTCAGTACCTTGCTGTCCGTTCCGCCGTGGAACGCGATCACGACCGGCGAGCCCTTGCCCGCCTCGTGCACGCCCTGCAGGCGGCGCAGTTCCGTGAGGCAAGGCGCCGACCAGGCCTGCCAGAAGTTCAGCAGGACGTGCCGCCCGCGCAACCGGTGCAGCGCGCCGCCGTTGCCGCGGTCGTCCTGGAACATCACCTCGGGCGCGCGGCTGCCCGGCTTGACGGCGAGGCGCAGGCGTCGGGGGCGCCGCGCCGGAACCGGCGCCAAGTGCTTGTACAGCGCGGCGGCCAGGACGGCGGGCGTCGGGTCGCCCTCGTGCTTCCACACGAACTCGCGCCGGGCATTGATCAGAAAAACCGACGGGGTCTTCGCCACACCAAACGTCCGGCTCCAGCCGTCCTCGTCGTCCTCCGTCAGGTGCACGCGCGCGGGAAAGCGATCGGCCGCGAGTTTGCTTTCGATGTCCTTCCGGCGCTGGTCGAAGGAACCGGCGGGCAGGACGGCGACAACCTCGATCGGGGACGCGACGCGGGCCTGCGTCAGCGCGGCGCCGAGCGCCTCGAGCGGCCGCGCCGAACGCCAGTCGGGGAAGTACACCAGCGTGTGAGCGCCGGACGCGTCCCGCTCTGTTCCCGCGGTCTGGACGGCAACATGCCCGGCCAATGCGTCCCGCATGACGACGTCGTCGGCAAGGTCCGGCGTCCAGATCGGCAGCGCGAGCGGCGCCCACCACGACGGCAAATCGAGTTCGAAGGCGGGCGCCGACACCTCGCAGGTCGTTCCGCCGGCGATAGCGACCTCGCTGCCATTGGGCATCGTTTGCCTGCCTTCGATTCGGAGGCAGATGCGACTGAGATCGCTGATCCCGGGCGGCTTCGGGAAGATGAAGCTGTGCTCATCGGCGAAGGACTTCTCGACGCCGCCGAGGGCGGTCTCGATTGGCGTCGAGCCATTCTCGACCCACGACCAGATGAACCGGGTGATGCGGCCGCCGGGAATCCAGCTCTTGAAGGCGGTGAACGCCGTGCCCTGATGGGTATCGGCGATGTCAATCACCGGGGCGTTTCGTGCGCCACCGACGATGTCGCCGCGCACGATGACGCCATCGGCCGTCACGGCAACCGCGCCGTTGGCGGCGGCTCCCGACTCTTCGGAATGTCCGGCCTTGAGCCTCACCGAAACGGCGGGATCGAAGGAGTGCAGCGCGGTGTTGAACCGCGTCATGGCTTCTTGCAGCTGCGTGTTCATCGACGCCTCGGCGTCGGGGAGAATCTGATTGCGCGTGGAGATCACGATGCTCCTGATCGCGCTCGTGCCGCGGCCCGCTCCGTTCACCGACAGGCCCGCGTCACGTACGAACAGCGTTCCCAGAAACAGCACGAGAGCCAGCTTCTGAGTGATGACGATGTTCTCGTAGTTGGGGGCATACCACGAGCCCGTCGTGGCTTTGGCCTTGATGACCAAGTCGATTGTGCCGTTGTTGAATTGAAGCTCAACGTTGGTGACGAGGTAGTGATAAGTGGGATCCCACCACCCCTCGATTGGGACCGTGATGTCCCCCTGAATCTGGTGCAGGGCATCCGTCGTCGGTTTGAACACCGCCCTTACGAAGGCATTGCTGACCGCGAACCCGAATCCACTCGAGCCGACAATCGACTGCGTGATTCCCTGGGGTCCGCCGGCAGGTGGCGACGAGCCCGGGATGAGAGTCAGAGGCAGCGCCAGTGCCTGTTGCGCGCCCGACCCGACGCCCTTGAGCGCGTGAAACGGAAAGCCCTGCGGCAGGTCCACTGGAAGCAGCTCGATGCCGTGCCGCAGGACTTTGCGCATCTCTGCTTCGATCCGGCTCTCCTCCGAGGGACTCAGCCCGCTCCCTGGCTCAGCGACGAACCGGATCTTGCTGTCATCGGACGACGGCCTGATCACCAGCTTGCCGCCCGAACCGGTGAGGGCATCGCCCAGATGTCCTGGGGCCGGCGCCATGAGGAATCCGATCGACGGAGGGGGCACGAAGTGAATCTCGAACACGGCCCGCACCCCGCCGTGGATCGGCACAGGGAGGTTCGTCGTCCCCGCGTCCGGGTAATAGTGCGCGCGGACGTGCGCGTGCACGGTCACTTCGGACGTCGATCCGGCGGGCGCGCTGAGCGTCACGGAGGACACCTGGATCTTGGCAAGGCCGCGGATCACGTCAGGCGGAATCTCCAGCACCAGGCCCTGGCCCAAATTCGCAAGCGCGTCCCCCAGCACCTTGGCCACACCGGGAGGAGACGTGGCGGTCAACTCCGCCCGAACGTCCCGAAGTCCACGCCCGGGCCGGGCCCGCTGGACCTCGAGCACCCACTCGCTCAGGTCGCCGAAATCAGGATGCGTCTGGATAGGGTCACCGACGCGCACGCTCGCGCTGTGGATCAGTTTCAGCACCGGGTTCTCGAGCGCCGCGTTCTGGTGGAGCGTGGCCACCAGACCGTTGATCTGCCGCATCGCGATCTGCATGACGGCTTCGAAGCCGCCGGTCAGGGGATTCGCCATGTCTATCCGACCTCAATTCTCGCGATCAGAGCGATTCCGTTGATGGAGGCGTAACCGGGCGTTCGATTCCCGCCCACGACCCCCGCTTCCTGCAGCCCGGGTTGGAAGAACGCAACCGCAGCCGGAGTCGCCAGCGGCAACACGCGAAGCGACGACGGGAATCCGGGGGTGAGGTCAAAGGCGATCAGCAGAGGCTGTGTCTCATCGAGTGTGTAGTCGACGATGGGGAGGGCGATTTCGGCAGCGCCCTGCACGACGAGTGGAAGCGGGGTCGCCGGGTTGCTGACGTCGAACACGGGCGTGAGGTCGCCGGCCGAATCATACGGATCACCCGCCGCCGCTGGCTGTGAGATGTAGATGCGATCGATCGAGGCCGCGCCAGCCGCCGGCGGGATAAGGATGATCCGCACGCGACTGCCGCTCGCGGTCAGCCGCGTCTCCTCGATTCGCTGGACGACGCAGAAGCCCTGGGCGGGCTGATCGCCAGGGGGGCCGTCGGCGACGGTGTCGAATGCCACGAACATCGTCTCGGCATTCACCGGTGAGGACGCATCGTTATCCTCGTCGTCATCCTCGTCGTCCACGACTCGAAAGCGATACGTCGTTCCCGGCTGCAGGCCCGTGGCCTCAACGGGCGAAGTCGGAGCGTCGATGGACTCGAGGGATGTTTCCTCGGGCAGCTGGACTATTTCGAGCCTTAACGACGAGTACTCCGGGCCGGCGATCCATTCAACGGCGATGGAGCTGCGGCTGGTGGCGACTGCCGACAGGATGGAAATGGAAATCGGGTCACGCAGCTTGAAGACGAGGTCGCAGCCGGCAAAGCCGAGCAGGAGCACCACCGGGACCACGACGGCCGGAACGAGGAGCAGCAGGAGGGCCCACTCGGCCATGGAAGGGGCAGCATACCCGAAGTCCACTACCCGACCTCGATTCGCGAAATGAGAGCGATCCCGTTGGCCGACTGGTAGCCGGGCGTTCGATTCCCACCGGGAATCCCCGCCTCCTGCAGGTTGTCCTGGAAAAACACGATTGCCTCTGGCGACATCAGCGGCACCAAGGGACCCGCCGAGGGGAACCCGGGCGTGAGGTCAAAGGCGATGAGCAGAGGCTGCGCCTGAACGAGCGCGTAGTCGACGACCGGGAGCGGAATCTCGGCCACGCCCTGCAAGATGAGTGGAGTCTGGCCGGGCGGGTCGTCGACGTCGAACACGCGCGTGAGGTCGTCAGCCGAATCATACGGATCCCCCGGCGCCACCTGGGAAATGAAGATGCGTGAGATCGAGGCCAGGCCGCTCGCCGGACCGCGGAGGACAATCAAGACTCGGCCGCCGCTCGCCGTCAGCCGCCCTGGCTCGATTCGCTGAACGATGCAGCGGCCGCCCTGGTTCGGCTGAGCGGCAGGCGCGCCATCGCCGGCCGTGGTAAAAGCCACGGACATTGTTTGGACAAGCACCGGTTCCGACGGATACGTGTCCCCGTCGTCGCGGGCCACCACTCGCAAGCGGTGGATGGTTCCCGTCTGCAGGCCCGTGACCTCAAACGGCGAGGTCGGATCGTCGATGGACGGGAGGGTCGTTTCCTCGGGCAGCTGGGTTATTTCGAGTCTGACCGAGTCAGTATCCGAGTCGTTCGTCCATGCGATTTCGATGGAACTCCGGCTGGTGGCGACAGCCGACTGGATGAACGTCTGGCGATGTAACCCGAGCACCACATCGCAGCCGGCAAAGCCGAGCAGCAGCACAACCGGCACGGCAACGGCTGGAACAACGAAAAACAGGACGGCCCATTCGGCCATGGCGTCGGGCAGCATACTCGAAGTCCGCTAGCCGACCTCAATTCGTGTGATCAGGCAGATTCCGTTCGCGGATGCGTACCCAGGGGAGCGGTTCCCGCCGGGGATTCCCGCCTCGGCCGCACCCGGCTGGAAGTACGCGACGGCGTCCGTCGGCGGCACCGGCAGGAAGCGAATCACGGTCGGAAACGACGGCGTGAAGTCGAACGCGATGAGCAACGGCTGCGAGTCAGAGATCCCATATTCGATGACCGGCAACGGCAGTTCCGTCATGGCTTCGACGAACAGCGGCGCCATCGTGGGCGGACTGCCGACGTCGAACACCGCCTTGACGTCGGCGGCGGAGTCATACGGATCGCCGGTCAACGCCGGCTGGGAAATGTAAATGCGGTCGATCGACGCTGCGCCGACGGCCGGGCCGCGCAGGATGATGCGGACGGCGCCTCCGGCGACGTTCAGGCGCCCCGGCTCGATACGCTGCACGACACAGAAGCCTTGAGCGGGCTGATCGACGGGCGGGCCGGGATCGCCCGCCGTGTCGAAGCCCGTCGTGAGCGGCGCGCCGTCCACCGGGGACGACCAACTCGATTCGTCGCCATCGGTGAAGACCGTCCGCACTCGAAAACGGTACAGACCTGGAGCCAGGTTGGGCACGTCAAACGGCGACGCCATGACCTCGTGCACCGGAGGCACGGGCGCGTTGTTCGGGTGGGCGTGCACCTCGATCTTGAATCGATCGACGGCGCCGAAGCCGTTCCAGTCCAGGAGGACTGAGGAAAGGCTGCTGCCCGTCGCGGAGATGATGGTGGGGTCCGGCTCAAAATGCGGCTTCGAAAAGCAGCCGGCAAAGCCGAAGAGCAGCACCACCGGGATCACGATCGCCGGAACGAGGACCAGGAGGGCGACCCACTCGGCCATGGTTGGCCGAGCATATCCGAACTGCGGACGTTCTCAGACCGTCCGGCTATTCAGCCTCTTCAAGGGCCACGGGGGCGGCCCCTTGCGCTCGAGCCAGAGGTGCCGAATCGCGAGCGCCGGATGCCGCCATATCATCTGCGGTCCCGCATGACGCATCACGTCCTTCATCGCCGTCCGTTCCGCAGGCTTGTAGCAATGGATCGGGCACTCGCGGCAGGTCGTCTTGATGGCGCCGAAGGGGCAGCACGCGAGACGTTCGTAAGCGTACGACAACAGTCGCCGGCACGTCTCGCAGAGATCATCGCCCCTCGTGCCGTGCCGGTCGTGACACGTGATGCGAACCATAGCCGCGACGGTCATGCCGTCTCTCACGATGTTTCGCGGCTGAGGCCGGCTGCGCGCGGCGTGGGCCATGGCCGTAGTCTAAGCAGGCCGCCCGCGGCGCGTGTATGACGGATATCAGGTGGCGTGCACCTATTTGCCCGCCCCTGGCGTCTAAGCCTATAGAGCGAGCCGCCAGCCGCCGAGACGTGGGGTACAGGTCATGGTTACCCGCGATTGGCTGGCAGTGACCGGCAGTCAGGCGCTGCGCTTCTTCTTCGAGCGCCTGAAGGACGTGAGCGAGGAGAGCGGCGCGCCGCAGGGCGAGCTACTCTACAACGCGAGCCTGCTCGCGCACTTCGCGACCACCTCGACCAGCTCGACCGATCACTTTCCGTCGACCCCGACGAGCCTGACCGCGGTGTTCGATGTCTTCGTGATGGACCGCAGCCGCCACGTGGATCCGGATCTCATGGAGGCCGCGGCGTCGCAGTGCCTGCTGCTCACGGGCTTCTTCGGCCGCCAGCTGCGGCACCGCCACAACATCGAGTGGTACGCGGCGCTCGGCGCCGGCTACTATCGCGACGCCGCCCGCCTCACCGCCGACCGCGAGCGCGCGCGCATGATGTTCGTCATGGGCGGCCGCTTCCACTTCTGGCGGCACCAGCAGGCGCGGCTTGCGTCAGAACTGCAGGACGAGCCGAAGCTGCTGTTCCAGCAGACATTTCCACAAGAGCCTTCACCATGAAGAACATGAAGATCATGAAGGGGCTTGGCCTTGGAACTTCATGTTCTTCATGCTCTTCATGGTGAGATCTCTTGTTTGCGGCGCGCGGGATA
>JANOGJ010000662.1:0-3593 GCA_031405995.1 Acidobacteriota bacterium | reverse complement strand
GTCCGCGATGGACCAACATGTTCCTGAACTGAAGCGTCCAGTCCAGCCACCCGTTGGGTCCGCTCTGCCCGATGAGCGCTTCCAACCTCTCGGCGAACTGCGCCTGTCGCTGTTGCCCATCTGAAGGCCCGGCCGGGATTGTCTTCGCAAGGAGGGCCCGAACGCCAAGCATGTCAGACCTCAAGATGCCTGTCGGGAGAGCCACGACCGCAACGATCACGCCAGCCAGCCTCGGTGGACACCCAAAACCGACAATTAATCGACAGCTGAAAACCGACAATTAACGGCTGACGGCCGAGACGTTGACGCAGGCGGGGTCCCCATGGTCCCTCGCCGGATGGGCAATGTCTTGGACGAACAGAAGCAGCACGACGTCAGAGCACTGGGCCGACGGGGCTGGACGCTGAGCCGCATCGCGGCGGCGACGGGCGTGCATCGGGTGACGGCCCGCGGGTACCTGCGGGCGGCGGGGATTCCCGTCCGGGGTCGCGGCCGCCCCCGCGAAGGGACGGCAAAACCGACCATTTCTCCGCCGGCGGTGTCCACCGACCTCGGCGCACAACCGGCCATTTCCCCCACCGAGGTGTCCACCGACTCCCGGCCGGCCCGCGCGCCCAGTGCGAGCGCCTGCGAGATCTACCGCGAGGTGATCACCGAGGCGCTCGCGCGTGGGCGCAACGCGAGGGCGATCTGGCAAGACCTGGTCGATGACCACGGCTTCACCGCGCAGTACGCCAGTGTGCGGCGGTTCGTCCGGAACCTGCGCGAGGCGCCGACGGCCGAGGCGCGGGTCGTCATCACGACCGCGCCGGGCGAGGAAGCCCAGGTCGACTACGGCGAGGGCCCGATGGTCCGCGACCCGGCCACCGGCAAATACAAACGCACGCGCCTGTTTGTGCTGACGCTCGGCTACTCGCGCAAAGCCGTGCGGCTGTTGGTCTGGCGGTCGAGCGCGCAGGTCTGGGCCGAGCTGCACGAGCAGGCGTTTCGGCGGCTCGGCGGCACGGTCCACGTGATCATCCTCGACAATTTGAAAGAGGGCGTGCTCACGCCCGACATTTACGACCCGGTCCTCAATCCGCTCTTTCGCGACGTGCTCGCGCACTACGGCGTCGTCGCGCTGCCGTGTCGTGTCGGCGATCCGGATCGCAAGGGCAAAGTCGAAGCGGGCATTGGCCACACGCAGAAGACGCCGCTCAAGGGCCTCCGTTTCGAGACGCTGGCGGCCGCACAGGCCTATCTCGATCGGTGGGAGGACCGGTGGGCGGACACGCGGATCCACGGCACCACCAAGCGGCAAGTGGCGGCGATGTTTGCCGAGGAGCGGCCCGCGCTCGGGCCGTTGCCGCTCGAGCCGTTTCGGTATTACCGCTTCGGCACGCGGACGGTCCATCTCGATGGCTGCGTCGAAGTCGAGGCGGCGTACTACGGCGCGCCGCCGGGCTGGCTCGGCCAGCGCGTGCAGGTCCAGTGGAATGCCCTGCACGTCCGGTTGATCGATCCGAAGACCGGGCAATTACTGCGCGAGCATCTGCGCACGAAGCGTGGCTGGCATCGGATCGCCGACGGCGATCAGCCCGCGCACACGCCCAAGCCGGTGCAGGGCTTGCTCGCCACCGCCCGGACCGCGGGTCCGCACATTGGGCTCGTCTGCACGCACATCCACGACTACGACGGCGCCGCCGGCGTGCGCCGCATCCAGGGCGTCTTGCGGTTGGCGAAACAGCATGGGCCGGCGGTGGTCGAGGACGCCGCCAAAGCGGCCGTCGAGCTCGGCGTCCTCACGTATCGCTTTCTGCGCCGCTATCTCGACCGGCGGCCGCCGGTGCCGCTCACGCTCCGCCAGGTCGATCCGCTCATCCGGCAACTCACGCTCTACCGCGATCTCATCGATCGCAAAACAGGAGACTGCTCATGAATCTCGTCGAAGTCGATGCCGCCCTCCGCAAACTCCGCCTCTCCGGCATGGCCGCCGTCCTCGAGGCCCGCCTGCGCCAGGCCCAAGCGGAGCGCCTCGCCCCGCTCGATCTCGTCGCCACCCTCGTGGCCGATGAGCTGCAACGCCGGCAGGACCGCCTGTTTGCCCGGCGCCACGCGCAGGCGCGCTTTCGCGATGCCGACCGCTCGCTCGACGCCTTTGATTTCACCTTCAACAAGAAACTCGACCGCGCCCTCGTCTTCGACCTCGCGACCGCCCGCTTCATCCAGCAGCGGGAAGACGTGCTCTTGCTCGGCCCGCCGGGCACCGGCAAGAGCCATCTCGCGCAGGCGCTCGGCCGCGCCGCGATCCAGCAGGGCTACCGGGTGATCTACCGCGAGGCGCACACCCTCCTCGAGGAGATCGCGGACGCCTCGCTCGACGGCACCCGCAAAGCCCTGCTCGCCGATCTGGCCACCGTCCCGCTGCTCATCGTCGATGACCTCGGGATGCGCAAGCTGCCCCACACGGCCGCGGAGGATCTGCTCGAGCTCATCATGCGGCGCTACGAACGGGCGTCCACGATCCTCACGTCGAACCGGCCCGTGGACGATTGGGGCAAGCTCCTCGGCGATACCGCCGCGGTGACGGCACTCCTCGACCGCCTGCTCCATCACGGCCACGTACTCAAGTGTGGGCCGCGGAGCTGGCGCACCAAACTCCACACCGACTTGCGCTCGGAGGCGGCGGCGACGTAGAACTCACCCAGTCTTGGCCGCCGGCCGAAATTGTCGGTTTTGCCCTGTCGATGAATTGTCGGTTTTCAGCTGTCCACCGAGGCAGCCAGGCAGTCGAGGGCACTGGACAAGGCACGCACGACTCCACCGACGTGCAACCGCATTGTCTGGAGTCCTAGTTGCTGCATCGGACTCTGTGGCCGCGGTGACGTGATGACCGGTTCCCCATTGCGGAAAGACAAGACGTTTGCGAATCGATCGCTGTACCGTTCCGAAAAGTCGAGGAACTCGAGCCAGTGCAAAGCCGCCTCGATCAGATTGTCCGAGGCGCTATATGCACAAGCGTAGAGCTGGTCGCTGATCAGGATCCGGCGAGATGTGCCTGGGTGTGGAGCCCACCAACTCACGCCATACGGGGGCTGGCCTCGTAAGTCGCCGAGAATCGCCGACTCCAGCTCGTCCCAACGCGGAACGGCAACACCGAGCGCAGACGCCGCAGCGAATGCAGGATC
Source organism: Acidobacteriota bacterium (assembly GCA_031405995.1). Taxonomy (GTDB): domain Bacteria; phylum Acidobacteriota; class Vicinamibacteria; order Vicinamibacterales; family SCN-69-37; genus JANOGJ01. Next base: position 426 of record JANOGJ010000662.1, on the reverse strand, counting down.
GGCCCCCTCAGGAAAGGGTTGGGACAGACGTGCGACATCCGAGGCTCTCATCGCTGAATCCTGACCGTGTGTCGAGCAGTCGCGATCCTAGCATCGAGGCGAAAAAGCTGGGGATCTGGTCTGACTATCGACTTCGCCCGCCTGAAGGCGTAACTTGCCCGCGCATGAGTCCACGAATGAAGAAGGAACTGATCCGCCTGGGCGCCGCGATCCGGTTGCGGGAACTGGACGCCGAGGCGGCGCGGATTCGGCGCTTCCTCGCAGGGAGCCGGCGGCGAGCCCGTCGTCGTCGCGAGAGGGCTTAAGCGTCCATGTGCCGGGATATCCTCCTTCTGCGCTAGACTTCCCTTCGAGCCAAACGGATGATCAAGCGACTTAGGTTACAGAATTTCGGGCCCTACGAAAACACTTCGGTAACGTTTGAGA
>JANOGJ010000654.1:0-5253 GCA_031405995.1 Acidobacteriota bacterium | reverse complement strand
CAGATCGAGGTACGACCCCTTCCGTCGCCTGAACAAAACATACGCCACGACCGCGACCAGCAGACTCGCCGCGAAGTTCGCGAAAAAGACCTTGCCGGAGTGGTTCCCGAGGCCGGCGTCGGCGATCTTCGAGTTGGCGATGACGCCGACGGCGCTCACCGGCGAGAGGTTCCCGGCGTTGGCGCCGTTGGCCACCATGAGCGCGGTGAGCAACGGCGCCACGCCCGCGCGCGCGCCGATCACCATCGCGAGCGGCGCGACGAGGGCCGTGCTGGAAATCGCGCCGGGCCCCACAGCCGACACCGCGCCGGCGATCCCAAAGAAGACGACGGGCAGGAGGCGCGCGCTGCCGCGCGCGAGGCGCACGGCGTGCTCGGCAAGGCGTTCGAGCGTGTGATTGGCATCAGCCGCGGCAAAAAGGAGCGTCACGCCGGCGAGGGTGAGGAACAGCGTGACCGGAAACCCGCGCATGACCGCGTCGGCGCTCTGCCCCGCGCCGAACACGCCCACGATCCACGCAAGTCCCATCGCCACCAGGCCCACATTCATCCTCGTCGTCATCGAGAGCACGATGGCCGCGATGAGCGCGAGGAGCGAGAGCCAGGCGGGACTCACGGACGCGGGTCCCGCCCCACGTCGAAGAGCGCGGCCACCTCCGGCTTCAGGACTTTGCCCATGGCGTTCCTGGGCAGCGCCGGAACCGGCTGGATGGTTTTGGGAATCTTGTAGGGCGCGAGCTGGCCCTTCGCCCACGCCCGCAGCTCCTCCGGGCCGAGGGTCGCGCCGGGCGCGAGCTCGATCGCCGCGCAGACGCGCTCGCCCCAGTCGGCGTCGGCGACGGCGACGACGGCGCAGTCGGCGACGGCCGGGTGGCGCCGCAGGACATCTTCGATTTCCAAGGCTGAGACTTTGTAGCCGCCCGTCTTGATGATGTCAATGCTGGCGCGCCCGAGGATGCGGTAGGCGCCTTTGTCGAGCGTCGCCATGTCGCCCGTGCGAAACCAGCCGTCACGAAACGCGTCGCGCGTCGCATCCGGCAGCCGCCAGTACTCGGCGAACACGCCGGGCCCGCGCACTTCGATCTCACCCATCGTGCCCGCCGCGACCGCGCGCCCGGCGCTATCGACCAGCCGCACCTTGACGCCCGGCAGCGGCCCGCCGACGCGCCCGGGGCGCCGCTCGCCGGCGAGCGGATTGGCGAGCGCCATCCCGATCTCGGTCATGCCGTAGCGCTCGAGCAGCACGTGGCCCGTGATGTCGCGCCAGCGCTCGAGGGTGGACACGGGCAGCGCGGCCGACCCCGACATCATCAGGCGGACGCGCCGGCAGCCCGCGGTCCGGCCGCGCCTCGTGGACTCGGGCGCGGCGTCGAACGCCATGATCAGCCGGTGATAGATCGTCGGCACGGCCGTGAACACGGTGATCTCGCCCGAGCCGAGGCGCGACCACGTGTCCTCGGCGTCGAAGCGCGGGGGGACCTCGCACGCGGCGCCGGCCCACAGCGCGCAGCCGATCACGTTGATGATGCCGTGCACGTGATGGAGCGGCAGCACGAGCAGCGTGCGATCCGCCGGCGACCACCCCCACGCCTGGATGAGCGCCGCGATCTGCGCCGTAATGTTCGCGTGCGTGCTGACCGCGCCTTTCGGGCGTCCTGTGGTGCCGCTCGTGTAGAGGATGAGCGCGCGACGCTCGGGTCCGACGAACGGGTCGCCGCCTGTTCGCTCCGACGCCTCAGCGCCCGACGGCGCCGTGAGCGCGGCCGTCGTCACAAAGCGGGCGCCGACGCGGCGCGCGATCGGCTCGAGGCCCTCGACCGACGCGGGATCGGCGACGACCGTCGCCGCTTGTGAGTCCTGGATGACGTAGTCCAGCTCGGGCACCGGGTGCGACAGCGCGAGCGGCACCGCCACGCCGCCGGCCCGCCAGATGCCGAGCAGCAGACCCACCCACTCCACGCCGGGCGGTACAAAGAAAGCCACTCGCATGCCGTTGAGGTCGGCGACGTTGTGGAGGCGAAGTAGCGCGCGCGTGATTCCGCGCGACACCTGATTCAATTCGGCATACGTGACGGTCGCTTCGCCTGTGACCAGGGCGACGCCGTGCGCGTGGGCTGCCACGCGCGTGACCAAGGTCACCGCAGCGGCGGTCAATGCACGCCATGCCCCATCTGCAGCAGATGGGGATCGGCGCCGAGACGACGGATGGCCATCTCCCAGGACGCCGACGCAGGAATCTCGAAGATCAAATCCAGTTCCACGGGCAGCGTCAGCCAGGCCGATTGCGCGAGTTCCGCGTCGAGCTGGCCCGGCCCCCAGCCCGCGTAGCCGGCCAGGACGAGCGTGCGCCGCGCCAGCGGGCGCGAGGTGAGCACGCGTCGCAGGAACACCGGAGACGCCGACAGGTACAGCCCCGCCCCGACGGCCCGGTTTTCGACGTCCACCGGCGGATGCGCCGTGAGGATCCAGCCGCGCTGCGGCTCGACCGGCCCTCCGATGAGCAACGGCAGATCGTTGGGCGCCTCGACGGCCGGCTCGAGGTGGACCGCCTCGGCCGCCGAGATGTCCGACGGCCGATTCACGATGAGGCCGAACGCCCCCTCCGCCGCGTGCTCGCACAGGAGGACGACGGAGCGGGCGAAGCTGGGATCGACGAGCTGCGGCATCGACAGCAACAGGGTCGGGGCGAGCGACATAGCAAAGATATTAACAGTCCTCGGTCATCAGAATGGAGGCCGGGTCTTTAGACCCGGCTCACCGGCGGGGCTGAAGCCCCGCCCTCCATTTTCATTTCCCAATCGCAAACAGCGCGTCGTCCGAGCGAATGAACAGGCGGCCGCCGGAAATCGCCGGCGAGGCGAGCTGGCGCGCGTTCAGGCGGTTGCGGGCGAGGACGCGCGGCGTGCGGCCCGCGGCGAGGACGATCGTCTCGCCGTCCTCGCTGAGCAGGTACACCTTGCCGTCGGCCGCGACCGGCGACGCGCTGTAGACGCCGCCCAGCCGCTCCTGGTGCACGCGCTCACCGGTCTTCGCGTCCGTCACCGTGAGCACGCCGACGTCGCCCATCATGTAGATCAGCCCCTCGTAGAAGACGAGCGATGAAATGTACGGACCGCCCGACGCGACGCGCCAGAGCACGTGACCGCTCGCGGCGATCTCCCCCGAACCGCCCGGTTTGATCGCCATGAACGGGCTGCTGCGATAGCCGCGGCTCGTGTAGATGACGCCGTCGTGCTGGAGCGGCATCGGCACCGGAAAGCGGTTGTCCTCACGAAAATGCCAGAGCGCCTCGCCGGTAGAAGCCCGGTATCCGCTCACGCCGGTGCTCGAGTTGACGACGATTTCCGCCTGCCCGCCTGACTCGATCACGAGCGGTGTGCTGTAGGACGTCGTGCCCGCGGCGTGATCGACCTTCCAGCGATTGGCGCCCGTGCGCGCGTCGAGCGCGACGAGGTAGGACGTCTTGTCGTGGTAGCACAGCAGGATGACCATGTCCTTGTAGACGGTCGGCGAGCTGGAGTGTCCCCAGTTGATGTTGAACGCGCCGTACTCGGCGGCGAGGTTGCGCGTCCAGACGGGTTTGCCCGCGAGATCGACCGCGACGATCTGGCCGGTCCCGAACCATGCGTAGACACGCTGCCCGTCCGTGACGGGACTCGACGAGGCGAGGTTGTGCTTCTCGTGGACGGGCGGCAGGGCGCCCCCGGCCGGCACTGCGTGTTCCCACGCCTTACGGCCGCTCGTGCGATCGAATGCCGTAATGAGAAAAGTCACGGCCGGCCCCGCTGCCGCCGCTGGACCGGCGCCTCGGCCGAGCGGCAGCTCCCCCGCCGCGGCCGCGTCGCTGCCCTGCACGAGCCTCGGACCCGGGCGCGACACACCGCTGCCGACCTGCGACGTCACGAACACGCGGTCGCCGAAGACGATCGGCGACGAGATGCCGAGGCCTCGAATCGGCGCGGTCCAGGCCACGCCCTGAGTCGCGCTCCACTCGGTCGGCAGGCCCTTCTCGAGTGAGACACCCGAGGCCAGTGGCCCGCGCCAGTGCGGCCAGTCGTCGGCGTGGAGCGTGACCGTCAGCGCGCCGGCGGCGAGCAGGGCGCTCCAAGCCCATTTCGATGCGTCCATGCGCGGATTCTAACAGCCTCGGCAGTAGAATAACGGCGTGGAGTTTCGGATGAATCGTCGGGCCTTGACGGTGACGACCTTTGCCGAGGACGCCCGCTCGAACCGCGCGTTGACCTACTGGCGCAGCCGACCCGCCGCCGAGCGTGTCGCCGCCGTGGAGTTCCTTCGGAGACAGTTCATTGGACCTGGCAGCAGACTTCGACGAGTTCTGCGCGTTACTGACCGCACACGCGGTTGAGTTCGTCATCGTCGGCGCCCACGCGCTGGCGTTTCACGGCGCGCCGCGGTTCACGGGCGACTTGGACATTCTCGTGCGGCCCACCGAAGAGAACGGCCGCCGGCTGCTGTCGGCGATCGCCGATTTCGGGTTTCCGACGACGCCTGTCACGCCAGAGGACGTCGCTGCCGGCGTCAAGGTCATCGAGATGGGCGTCGCGCCGGTGCAGGTGCATGTCATGAGTCGGATCGACGGCGTGACATGGGACGAGGTGTGGCAGGAGCGGGAAACGGGCCCGCTCGGCTCTCGCGCCGTGGCCTATATTGGCCTCAAGACGTTCTTGCGGAACAAGCGCGCGGCGGGCCGCCCGAAGGACTTGGCGGACATCGAGGCGCTTCGCGACCCGCAATCGTAGCGCGGCTGGTCGTCGCCGTGGCGCAACTGTTGTCCTTCTCCGCCACTAGGAACCGGGCGATGCTCTCCCGCACGCGTTCCGGATACGGCCCATCGAGGTGTGCCTATGTTCGCGCCGGCGTCCACCAGAGCGCGGATGTCCTCGGCCTGCGCCGAGCGGAGCGGAGGGATCCTGGGTCCCCGGTCCTCAGTCGTCAGTCCTCGGTCGGCGCGTACAACGTGAGCCCGGGAATATCGCTGAAGTCCGCGACGTTCAGCGTCCACAGACTGGCGCCGTGCTCGATCGCACATGCGGCGATGGCGAGGTCGACGTCGCGGCCACGCGGCGTACGCACGGCGCGATAGAGTTGAGCCGCCCGGCCGGCGGTGGCCGCGTCGAACGGCACGGAGGTGTCGTCGGGAAAGAGCTGGGTCTGCGTCGATCACGAAGGCGAGGTGCTGGAAAGCCTCGTCACAAAGACGCGAGATCGCAAGGCAGCATTGAAATTCTTGAAG
>JANOGJ010000625.1:0-1672 GCA_031405995.1 Acidobacteriota bacterium | reverse complement strand
ATTGCCATGGACACTTGGCGCACCGAATGCCTCACGAGATCGTATAGGAACAGTGTGATGAAGTTTCTGCTCTGGCTGATCCTGCTGGTCTTCTGCTGGCCGGTCGCGCTGCTCGCGCTCGTGCTCTACCCCATCGTCTGGCTGGTGCTTCTGCCGTTCCGGCTGGTCGGCATAGCGGTGGATGGGGTGTTCCAGTTCCTGCGCGCGCTGTTCCGGCTGCCGGCGCGGATCCTGGGCGCGCGGCCGTAGCGGGGGCGGGGGAAGAACTTCGAACCGAAGAACTCCGTGACGAGGGCGTCGAACACGCCTCGCGAGCGCGGATACGGGCCGTCGATCGCCTGCTCCTGCTGACACTCGTGGGGTTGGTGGCGGGCGTCTGGCCGGCTAAACGCGCCGCGGCTGTGTACCCCGCGGAAGCCTTGCGCGCGGACTAGCCCTGCCCCCGACGTTTCGTCATGACGAGGAGCGCCAGCACCAGCAGGAGCACCGGCGCGGCCGCCATGTTCAGGGCGACCCAGCCGAACCGGTACAGCACCGCGCCCGACGCCAGCGAGGCGAGGGCCTGGCTGCCGAAGACCGCGACGTCGTTGATCCCCTGCGCGCGGAACCGCTCGGCCGGCGCGTAGCTGCGGGTCAGCAGCACGGTTCCCCCGACGAAAAGCAGATTCCAGCCGAACCCGAGCAGCACGAGCCCGGTCCAGTACGCCGCCACGGCGTGGCTCGACCCGCTGACCGCGAGGGACGCCATCAGAGCCAGCGTGCCGGTCGCCATCATCGGGCGGAGCCCGACGCGATCGACGAGCCACCCGGTCACGAGCGACGGCACGTACATCGCGATGACATGACTTTGGATCACGAAGGCGGCGTCGTCGAGCGAATGCGCGTCGACGACGTGCATGCTGATCGGCGTCGCCGTCATGACGAAGCTCATGACCGCGTAGGCCGTCGCGGCCGCCGCGATCGCGAGGACGACGTCCGGTCGCCCGAGAAAAGTCCGCAACCGGATCCGCTCCTCCAGCCCGTGGGAGGAGACCGGCGGCGGCGTGCGAATCGCGCTGAGCAGCACCAGCGCCGCGACCTGGACGATCGCGACCAGGACAAACGCCCCACTGAACTCCGTGCCGAACCAGAGCCGGCCGCGGCGTCCGATCTCCGGTCCGAGCGCGCCGGCGATGATGCCGCCAACGAGGACGAATGAGACGGCCCGGCCCGTGTGCTGCGGGCCGACGCTCTCCGCCGCCGCGAAGCGGTACTGCTGGACGAAGGCGGCGCCTGCCCCCATCACGAACGTCGCCGCGCAAAACGCCGCGAAGCTGCGGCCGGATGTGGCGCCCGCGGCGAAGAGCGCCCCCATCGCGCTGATCGCGGCGCCGGTCATGAATCCGGCGCGACGCCCAATCCGGCGCATCAACCGCGCGACCGGCACAGCCGCGCTGGCCACCCCGACGATGAGTGCGGTAATCGGCAGCGTCGCCAGCAGCGGCGACGGCGCCAGCGCCTGTCCGACGATGCCGCCCGACAACGTGACGAGGGGCCCGGCGGACGCGGCGAGCGCCTGCGCGGCTCCGAGGATGGCGACCGTCCGCCAGGATTCGATTCGAGCCCCGCCGTTGGTCAACCGGATGATTGTGAGGCACCGAACGCCCCCTCGGATCGTATAGATGATGATGTG